>NZ_JAGPXV010001175.1:0-491 GCF_018070405.1 Micromonospora sp. D75 | reverse complement strand
ACATCCAAGGGTGTGGTGACGCACAAGGACAGCGGCCGGACGCTCGCCTATGGCGCGCTGGCGGCGGCCGCAAGCGGCCAGACGCCGCCCAAGACCCCCGCACTCAAGGACCCCAAGGATTTCGTTTACATCGGCCAGCCGTTCAAGCGGCTCGACACCCCCGACAAGGTCAACGGCAAGGCCGTCTACGGCATCGACGCCATCGTGCCGAACATGAAGTTCGCGACCCTGGCGCAGTGCCCGGTGTTCGGCGGCAAGGTCGGCAAGGTCGACGACCGCGCCGCGAAGACAATTCCGGGCGTGCGGCAGATCGTCGTGCTCGACGATCTCGTCGCCGTCGTCGGCGATCACATGTGGGCGGCGAAGAAGGGGCTCGACGCGCTCGATATCACGTGGAACGAGGGACCGAACGCGCAGATCAATTCGAAAGCGGTCTGGGACGATCTGCGCGCCGCCAGCGCCAAGGACGGCGTGGTCGCCAAGTCCACCGG
>NZ_JAGPXV010001174.1:0-492 GCF_018070405.1 Micromonospora sp. D75 | reverse complement strand
GGTGCACGCCGCACGCGGCGCCGGTGCGTACCACCCGGTCGAGCTGGCCGCGCTCGTGCCGGGACAGTTCGTCACCGCCGAGCAGCACCGCCACCCGCCACGGCTCCGGGCGGCGTCCGGTGGCGGCGGCCAGGTCGCGCAGCGAGGCGTACTCACCGGCCAGCACCGTGGCGTTGATCCGGCGGATCTGCTCCACCAGGTCGTCCAGCAGCCGGCCCAGGCCACCCGGTCCGACGAAGGTGAGCAGCCCGGCGGTGCCGAGCGGGGCGAATCCGGCCAGCCCGCCGCCCAGGTGCTCCGGGTCGTAGCCGTACAGCCGCACCGCGCCCGGGTCGGCGCGGCCGACCGAGCGCAGCAGCAGCGCGGGCACCACCGCCGCCAGGCCGTCCCGGTCGCCGCCGGCCAGGTGCGCGTGCCCGGCGTCGAGCAGCGGCACGAGCGCGGGCACCGGTTCGGCGCCGTCGAGGCGTACCGTGCCGACCCGCAACGCAC
>NZ_JAGPXV010001173.1:0-498 GCF_018070405.1 Micromonospora sp. D75 | reverse complement strand
GACTGATCGCGATGAGCATGGTCAGCGCGACCGCCAGCACGATGATCACCTTGGTGTTGCCGCCCCGGGCCGCCGGGCTCTCCTCGGACCAGCCCTGGGCCAGGATGTGCCCGGTCAGCGAGCCGGAATTCTCCAGCGGATTGCCCTGCGGGAACGACACGGTGGCGAAACCGGGTCCGTCCGTCCCGCCGCCGTAGACGGCGCCGGCGAGGTCCGTGCTGCCGGACTGCTGACGTACCGGACGGGTCGCGTCGGCGTCGCGGGCCGGCGTGGCCGGCGGCGGCCAGGTCGGCAGCGCCGGCGCCGGGACCGCGGGCGGCGGCGGGGCGGAGACGGGCGCGGCGGCCCACGCCGGAGGCGACTCGGCGGAGGACGCCGGAGTGCCGGTCGTGGCCGGCGGCGCGGACGGGAAGGGCGTGGTGGCCGGCGCGGGCGGCACCGCCGAGCCGGCCGACGGCGTGGCGAACGACGGCGGGCCCGCGGTGACCGGTGGCGTGA
>NZ_JAGPXV010000123.1:0-11604 GCF_018070405.1 Micromonospora sp. D75 | reverse complement strand
CTCCCGGCTCCCGGCTCCCGGCTCCCGGCTCCCGGCTCCCGGCTCCCGGCTCCCGGCTCCCGGCTCCCGGCTCCCGGCTCCCGGCTCCCGGCTCCCGGCTCCCGGCTCCCGGCTCCCGGCTCCCGGCAGATCTTGGAACCAAACGGCCCCCATAGGGACCCTCTCCTTCCAAGATCTCCACGAATCTCACTCAACGGAACGCCAGTCCCGCACCACGGAACGCACTCGCCGCAACACGCGACCGAGCGCGGCTCCCACCGCACGCCACCCCGTCAACTGCCGCGATCTTGCACTTCCCGCCCCGTCAATCCAGAGCAAATGGGGCACGTCGAGGGCCTCAAGTGCAAGATCGCGGAAGGCGGGAGACGGAAGGCGGGAGACGGGAGCGGGAGCGGGAGGGGGCGGGAGGTAGGGCTGATGGTGTGGCCAGCAGTGCGGAAGCGCTGGGCAGGAACCGCAGTTCCCCGACCCGTGACTGCGGGACCACCTCGGACCGGAACCGCGGCGGCGACCCGGGAGTCTCCGCGGTGAGTCGGTGGGGACGGTCCGGGGTATGCACCTACGGGTGCCCGGGTCGCCGATCATCCTCGGGGCCGAGGGCGCGGCGCGCACCCCTCTCTACCGTGGAATCAGCGCGGCGGATCGCCGCAGAAGTGGGAGACGACGATGAGTCGCAAACTGGTCCGGCCCCGCCAGGGGCGCATGATCGCCGGTGTCTGCGCCGGCCTGGGGCAGCGGTTCGGCATGTCGGCCGGCCTGGTCCGGCTGCTGTTCCTGCTGTCGCTGCTGCTGCCCGGCACGCAGGTGATCATCTACCTGATCCTGTGGGTTCTGATGCCGAACGAGGACCGCTACCTCGCCACCCGCTGACGCGACACGAAGCCGGGACACCGGCACACACGCGACGCGCCCGCCCCGGACCATCGGGGCGGGCGCGCGGCGTCAGCGCACGAAGATCAGGGCGCGGTGTAGGTGACAGTCACCTTCTCGTAGCCGAGCGAGCGCAGCAGCCCTTCCAGCATCTTGCGGGTGTTCCCCTCGGCGCGGGCGGCGAGCCCACTGTCGCGGGCCGC
Organism: Micromonospora sp. D75; assembly: GCF_018070405.1. NCBI lineage: Bacteria > Bacillati > Actinomycetota > Actinomycetes > Micromonosporales > Micromonosporaceae > Micromonospora > Micromonospora sp. D75. The sequence continues at coordinate 10,531 of NZ_JAGPXV010000123.1, read as the reverse complement.
CGCGGTGATCCGGTCCTCGGCGAGCTTGTAGATCTGCTGCTGCCGGTTGGGGTCGCCGGCCACCAGGTCGTTGAGCCGGTTGATCAGGCCCCGCTGCTGGGCGAAGACGTAGCTCTTGTCCATGTCCAGGTCGGTCTCGCCGAGCTGCGGCGCGGGCAGCTTGATCTCGGCGGACTTGCCGTCCTCGGAGACCGTCACCGCGCCGTCGGCGATCTTCGCGAAGTCGACGTACGCCTCGACGCGGCCCGCCCCGACGAACAGCGTGCGCTCGTTGAGCAGGAAGTCGGGCACGTTGCGCCGGTCGTTCTGCACGTCCACCACGACCTGGAAGTTGCCCTCGGCGGCGACGTAGCGGCTCAGGTCGCGGATCGACTTGAGCAGCGGCGGCTGGCTGCGGTCGGTCTGCTCCTTGGCGAACGGGTTGCGGAAGTCGGGCAGCAGACCGGTGGCCTGCACGCCGAGCAGCACCACCACCGCCAGCGCCGCCGCGCCGAGCACCCAGAGCAGGCCACGAGCCGCGCCGCCGCCCGACGCCGGGGCGCCCGGACCGGGCTCGCGATCGGGATCGCGGCCCGGGTCGGGCGAGCCTTCCGCCCGGTCGCGAAGGGACTCGCTGGTGGGGTAGTCCGGGAACTCCCGGGTGGGCTCGTTGATGTCACCGTCGCGGGCCATCGCCCTCACCGTCCTCGTCCGACACATCGACTGACAAAGACGGTACGGCCACCGTGCGACAGTCGCTCGCCGAGCGTCCCGATCGGGTGAAACCGCAGGTCAGGCGAACGCGGACAGGCCCGTCAGCCGCTGGCCGATGACGAGCTGGTGGATCTCGGAGGTGCCCTCGTAGGTGAGCACGCTCTCCAGGTTGTTGGCGTGCCGCATCACCGGGTACTCGCCGGAGACGCCGTTCGCGCCGAGGATCGTGCGGCACTGCCGCGCGATGGCGAGCGCCTCCCGGACGTTGTTCAGCTTGCCCACGCTCACCTGGTGGGGCCGCAGCGAGCCGGCGTCGGCGAGACGGCCCAGGTGCAGCGCGAGCAGCATCCCCTTGTTCCACTCCACCGCCATGTCGGCGAGCTTGGCCTGGGTGAGCTGGAAACCGGCGAGCGGGCGGCCGAACTGGGTGCGCGTGGTCGCGTACTCCAATGCGGTTTCCAGGCAGTCGCGGGCCGCGCCCAGCGCGCCCCAGACGATGCCGTGCCGGGCCTCGGTCAGGCACCCCAGCGGCGCCTTCAGCCCGATCGCCTCGGGCAGTCGCGCGTCGGCCGGCAGCCGGACGTCGTCGAGCGCGATCTCGCCGGTCAGGGACGCGCGCAGCGACATCTTGTGCCGGATCTCGCGCGCCGTCACCCCCGGCGTGTCCATGGGTACGGCGAAGCCGCGCACACCTTCGTCGGTGCGCGCCCAGATCACGCCCACGTCGGCGATCGGCGCGTTGGTGATCCACAGTTTGCTGCCGTTGAGGATCCAGTCGTCGCCGTCGCGGCGGGCCCGGGTGGCCATCGAGCCGGGGTCGGAGCCGTGGTCGGGTTCGGTGAGCCCGAAACAGCCGATCGCCTCGCCGGCTGCCATGGCGGGCAGCCAGCGCTGCTTCTGCTCCTCGCTGCCGAAGCGCCAGATGGCGTACATGGCCAGCGATCCCTGCACCGACACCAGCGAGCGGACGCCGGAGTCGCCGGCCTCCAGTTCCAGGCAGGCCAGCCCGTACGCGACCGCGGACGCGCCGGCGCAGCCGTAGCCGGTCAGGTGCATGCCGAGCAGGCCGAGCTTGCCGAACTCGCGGGCCAGCTCACGGGCCGGCACCTGGCCGTCCTCGTACCAGCCGGCGACGTGCGGGCGTACCCGGTCGGTCACGAGCTGGCGCACGACGGCGCGGATCTGCCGCTCCTCCTCGCTGAGCGACGCATCGATGTCGAGCAGGTCCAGAGGAGTCATGGCGTCACCTTAACCAAGGCTCAGCCGGGCGTCACTCGCCCTGGTCGCCGAGGACCAGCACGCGCGCGTGGATCTGGTTGCGCTGCTGCAGCGCCGCGCGCAGCGCCCGGTGCAGGCCGTCCTCCAGGTAGAGGCCGCCGTTCCACTGGACCACGTGCGGGAAGAGGTCGCCGTAGAAGGTGGAGTCCTCCGCGAGCAGCTTGTCCAGCGCCAGTTCGCGCTTGGTGGTGATGAGCTGGTCCAGCCGCAGCGGGCGCGGCGGGATCTCGGCCCACTGCTTCAGCGTGAGGTTGTGCTCCGGGTAGGGACGCCCGTCCCGGACCGCCCTGAAGATCACGGCGTGCTCTCCTCCCCCAGGCCCGGCTGACGATGTGGATGTCAGCCTAACCGCTCAGGTCCACCGTCCCCGCCGCACCACATCCTGCACCGGACGCCGCCCTCTACGCAGCGACGGTGACCGATGGTCAACAGCCCGATAACCCACTGTGATGGCTCCGACGGGGCTGAGTTCCGGCGGTACCCCGAACGCCTCCCGGTACGCCTCGATCCGCTGCGGCGGAATGCCGAAGAAGCAGGCGCCCAGCCCTTCGTCCACGGCGGTGAGCAGCATCAGCAGCGCCGCGAAGCCGGTGTCCACGTACCAGTAGGGCACCGGCCAGCGGTCCTCGGCGCGGTCCGCCCAGCCCTTGTCCGGCTCGGCGTAGCGGTCCAGGTAGGCGTCACGGTTGGCGTGCGGCACCACGATCAGCGGCGCCCGGCGCATCCCGGCCAGCCAGCGTTCCCGGCCGCCGCCACCGGGCGTGGTCGCCGCCCAGAACCGTTCCCGGTCCTCGGGTTCCTCCAGCACCAGGAAGCCCCAGCCCTGGGCGAACCCGGCCGACGGCGCGCGGACCGCGTGGTCCAGCAGGCGGTCCACCACCTCCGGCGGCACCGGGCGGTCGGGGTCGTAGTTGCGCACCATCCGGCGGCGGCGGACTACCTCGGCGAACTCCACGCTCAGACCTCCGGCCGGACGCCCCAGGCGCCCCGCCAGGTCTGCCCCGGCTCCAGCGTGATGACGTCCCTGCCGGAGCGGAACGCATCCGGCGGGCAGGTCATCGGCTCGACCGCCACCGACCGGCGGTGCCGTTCCCCGCCGAGCGTGTCGCCGGTGAACACCTGCCACCAGCCGAACTCGCGGTCCGCCCAGATCCGCAGCCCGGACGAGCCGTCCGGCGAGCCGAGCGTCACCGCCGAGCCGCCGTCGGCGTCCCGCTCGACGTCACCGAAGGCGGTGTCGAGGACCAGGTCGCCGATCGGGCGCGGGCTGGTGAAGTCGAACTCGGAGCCGGTCACCTCGGTCGCACCGACCGGAAGCAGGCGGCCGTCCACCAGCACCCGCCGCCGGGCCGGCAGGTGCAGCCGAATCCCGTCCACGCCGGCCTTCGGCAGTTGCAGGTAGGGGTGCACGGAGAAGCCGAACGGCGCCGGCTCGCCGGACAGGTTCGTCGCCTCGTGCTCGGCCCGCAGCCCGTCCGGGCCGACGCTCCACCGGGCCCGCAGCCGCAGCGCCCACGGGTAGCCGGGGCTGGGCGGCAGGTCGTAGCCGATCGTCACGCTCTGGGCCGACTGCTCGATCAGTTGCCACCGCGCCCAGTTCACCAGGCCGTGCAGCGCGTTGTGCCGCTCCGGCTCGGTGAGGTCGAGCTGGAACGACCGCTCCCCGAACGAGTAGACGCCGTCCCGGATCCGGTTCGGCCAGGGCGCGAGCACCTGACCGGCCGAGCCGGGGCAGACCTCGTCCTCGGCGTACCCGTCGAGGTAGTCCACGCCGTCGTGCCGGTAGGCCCGCAGCCCGCCGCCCACCTCGACCACGACGGCCTCGTGGCCGTCGGCGGAAATGGTCCACTGTGTACCGGACGGTGGCTGCACGTCGATCCCCATGTCGGCGACCCTACCGTCAGTGGCGCTCCTCGGCGGGGGTGGTCGAGCGATAGCGCAGCAGCGCCGGGAACGCCACCACCAGCAACACCGCGAGTACGGCGGCGGCCAGGCCACCACCGACCATGGCGACGCCGGTGCCGAACCCGGCGGCCGTCGCGCCGGCCCGCAGATCGCCCAGACGCGGGCCACCGGCCACCACGACGGTGTTCACGCCCTGGAGGCGGCCCCGCATCCGGTCCGGCGCGTAGACCAGCAGCATCGACTGGCGCAGCGTGGCGCTGACCAGGTCCGCCGCCCCGGCGACGCCGAGCAGCACCACCGCCACCCACAACTGCCCGGCCAGCCCGGCGAGCGCGATCGCGACGCCCCAGCCGACCACCGCCACGGTGAGCGCGAGGCCCTGCCGGCGTACCCGGCCGATCCACCCGGAGGTCAGGCCGCCCAGCATCGCGCCGATGGCGATCGAGCTGTAGAGCCAGCCCACCGCCGAGGCGCCGCCGAAGCGTTCCTGCGCCAGCTCGGGGAAGAGCGCCCGCGGCATGGCCAGGATCATCGCGATCAGGTCGATGGCGAAGGACAGCAGCAGCACCCGCGTGGTGGCCAGGTAGCGGAAACCGTCGACGATGCTGGCCAGCCCGGCCTTGCGGACGCCGCCGTCCGGGTCCGGCGCGGGCGGCATCGCCGGCAGCCGCAGCGTGGCCCAGAGCGCCGCCGTGTACAGCAGCGCGTCCGCCGCGTACGCGATGGGCAGCGCCGTCCCCACCTCCCACCCGGCGAAGATCAGGCCGGCGGCGAGCGGGCCGAAGACGGCGGCGGCGGTGAACGTGGTGAAGTTCAGCGTGGTCGCGGCCGGGACCAGCTCGGCCGGCACGAGCCGGGGCAGGATCGCGCTGCGGGCCGGTGAGGTGATCGCGAAAGCCGTCGACTGGAGGCCGACGAGCAGCAGGAGCAGCAGCGGGCTGCGCACGCCGGCCAGCGACTGCACCAGCAGCCCCAGCGTCGACGCCCAGAGCACGCAACCGCCGACGAGCAGCACCCGGCGGCGGTCCCGGGCGTCGGCGATCGCGCCGCCCCACAACCCGAACAGCAGCAGCGGCACGAAACCGGCGATGCCCAGCAGGCCGACCCAGAGCGAGCCGCCGGTCAGGTCGAACATCTCCACCGGCACCGCCACGGCGGTGAACTGGAAGCCGAACATCGCGATCGCGTTGCCGGTCCAGACCCGCCGGTACGCGGGCACACGCAGCGGGCGCAGGTCGATCGCCCAGCGGCGCGCACCCCGCCGCCGGGCCTGCGTGACGTCGGTCACGGCGCGAGCCGCTCGACGACGAAAACCCCGTTCCCGGTACGCCGGAAGCGCAGCCGGTCGTGCAGCCGGCTGGCCCGGCCCTGCCAGACCTCGACCGTCTCGGGCCGGACCCGGAACCCGCCCCAGTGCGGCGGCGCGGGGATCGGGTCCACGTCGGCGAACCGTTCCGCCGCCGCCCGGTACGCCTCGTCGAGCGCGGCGCGGTCCGGCACCACCGTCGACTGGGCGCTGGCCCACGCCCCGAGCTGCGAACCGCGCGGCCGGCTGGCGAAGTACGCCTCGGTCTCGGCCCGGTCCACCGGCTCGACCCGGCCGGTCACCGTCACCTGCCGCTGCATCGGGAACCAGGGGAACACCAGGCTGGCCCACGGGTTCCCGGTCACCTCGGTGCCCTTGCGCGAGCCGTGGTTGGTGTAGAAGACGAAGCCCTCCGGGTCGTACCCCTTGAGCAGCACGGTGCGCCCGCTGGGCCGGCCCCGGGCGTCGGCGGTGCCGAGCACCATCGCGTTCGGCTCGGGCAGCGGATGTGCCACCGCGTCGGCGAACCAGCGGGCGAACTGGGTGTGCCAGTCCGGCGCCAGGTCCGCCTCGGTCAGGCCCAGGTCGGCGGCGTACTCGTTACGCATACCGGCCGGTGCGGGTGTGTCGCCTGTCACTGTGCTCGTCCCTCTCCCGGGCGTGCCGGCGTCCCCCGACGCTGGCCAGGCCCCGGTACCCAGTCTTCTCCCTCTCTCACCGACGGCCAGCGGCGGGGATGTCGTGTGGCGCACAGTGGCTGTGGGTCGCGCAGCCGGTTACCCACCGGGCAAGATGTTCCGAACCACATCCCTGAAGGGTCGCCTGAGCTGCGGGGCTCGATCAGCCCGCCCGGGCGCGCCGAGCCGAAGCCAGGAGACGACATGTCCGATTTCAAACCGGGCCTGGAGGGCGTCGTAGCCTTCGAGACCGAGATCGCCGAACCCGACCGCGCGGGGGGTTCACTGCGCTACCGGGGCGTGGACATCGAGGACCTGATCGGCCAGGTCTCGTTCGGCAACGTCTGGGCGCTGCTGGTGGACGGCCGGTTCGGCCCCGGCCTGCCGCCGGCCGAGCCGTTCCCGGTGCCGGTGCACTCCGGTGACATCCGCGTCGACGTGCAGTCCGCGGTCGCCATGCTGGCGCCGTACTGGGGGCTCAGCCAGCTTCTCGACATCTCCGACGAGCAGGCCCGCGAGGACCTGGCCCGGGTGTCGGTCACCGCGCTGTCCTTCGTCGCCCAGTCGGCGCGCGGCCTGGGCCTGCCGGCCGTGCCGCAGAAGGAGATCGACAAGGCGGAGACCATCGTCGAGCGGTTCATGAAGCGCTGGCGGGGTGAGCCCGACCCGCGGCACGTCAAGGCCGTCGACGCGTACTTCATCTCGGCCGCCGAGCACGGCCTGAACGCCTCCACCTTCACCGCCCGGATCGTCGCCTCCACCGGCGCGGACGCCGCGGCCTGCATCTCCTCCGGCATCGGCGCGCTCTCCGGCCCGCTGCACGGCGGCGCCCCGTCCCGGGTGCTCAGCATGCTGGAGGCGGTCGAGCGCAGCGGCGACGCCGACGGGTACGTCAAGGGCGTGCTCGACCGGGGCGAGCGGCTGATGGGCTTCGGCCACCGGGTCTACCGGGCCGAGGACCCCCGCGCCCGCGTGCTGCGGCGTACCGCCAAGGAGCTGGGCGCGCCGCGCTTCGAGGTCGCCGAGGCGCTGGAGAAGGCCGCGCTGGCCGAGCTGCAGGCCCGCCGCCCGGACCGCGTCCTCGCCACGAACGTCGAGTTCTGGTCGGCGGTGGTGCTGGACTTCGCCGAGGTGCCGGCGCACATGTTCACCTCGATGTTCACCTGCGCGCGGATGGGCGGCTGGTCGGCGCACATCCTGGAGCAGAAGAAGCTCCAGCGGCTGGTGCGCCCGTCGGCGACGTACGTCGGCCACGGCTCGCGCAAGCCGCAGGAGGTCGAGGGCTGGGACGCCATCCCGCACGGCGTCTGACGTCTCGCCCGGAGCCCCGTTCCCCTGCCGGTGGAGCGGGGCCCCGGCATTTCCGGGACCGGCTCGCGGCCCGTGTGGCGGACGCCTCACCGACCGGCGTGGGACTGGCCGCCGGACGGCCCGGAGCAGGTGCGAGGATTGCCGTGGCAGTGTCGCCGGAACGGGCTCGGACGCCCGCCGCCACGCGGCAGCACCTCGTCCGCGCCCTGCCAGCTCACCTCTCGCCCATGCGGAAGGATCTTCAAGACCGTGGCTGACGCACCGACCATCCGGATTCCCGACGAGATCAGGCCCGCCGACGGACGATTCGGCTGCGGCCCGTCCAAGGTCCGTCCGGCCGCGGTCTCCGCCCTCGCCGACGTCGCCACCAGCTACCTGGGCACGTCGCACCGGCAGAAGACGGTCCGCGACCAGGTCGCCCGGCTGCGCCGCGGCCTGGCTGAGTTCTACTCCCTCCCCGAGGGGTACGAGGTGGTGCTCGGCAACGGCGGCACCACCGCGTTCTGGGAGGTCGCCACGTTCGGCCTGATCCGTGACCGGGCCCAGTTCGCCAGCTTCGGCGAGTTCGGCGCCAAGTTCGCCAAGTCGGTGAAGGATGCGCCGTTCCTGGGCGAGCCGACGGTGCGCAAGTCCGACGCGGGCAGCGCCCCGACGCTGGTCGCCGAGGCGGGCGTGGACGTCTACGCCACCCCGCACAACGAGACCTCCACCGGCGTCGCGGTGCCGATCAGCCGGGTCGCGGGCGCCGACGAGGGCTCGCTGCTGCTGGTCGACGCCACCTCCGGCGCGGGCGGCCTGGACGTGGACGTCACCCAGACCGACGTCTACTACTTCGCGCCGCAGAAGTGCTTCGGCTCCGACGGCGGCCTCTGGCTGGCCCTGATGTCGCCGGCCGCGCTGGCCCGGGCCACCGAGATCAAGGAGTCGGGCCGCTACATCCCGGCCTTCCTCGACCTGGTCACCGCGATCGACAACTCGCGGCTGGAGCAGACCTACAACACCCCGGCGCTGGCGACCATCTTCCTGGCCGCCGAGCAGACCGACTGGATGAACTCCCAGGGCGGGCTGGCCTGGGCGGCCAAGCGCACCGCCGAGAGCGCCGGCATCGTGTACGGCTGGGCCGAGCGCTCGTCGTTCGCCACCCCGTTCGTGGCGGACCCGGCGCTGCGGTCCAACGTGGTCGCCACCGTCGACTTCGCCGACGGGGTGGACGCCACGGCGATCGCCAAGGTGCTGCGCGCGAACGGCATCGTCGACACCGAGCCGTACCGCAAGCTGGGCCGCAACCAGCTGCGGGTGGCGCTGTTCCCGGCCGTCGAGCCGGCCGACGTCGAGGCGCTCACCGCGTCCATCGACTACGTGGTCGAGCGACTCTGATCACGCCGTCACGGTGCGTGGCCGTCAGGGCTCCGGCGGCCACCCACCGTGATCATTACCGCAGCTCAGTCACGACATGCCGGGGTGTCGCAGTCCCCATCGGCGGGTAGATGAGCGTACGGTGGTGCGAGACGCCCGGGTGGCCGGCTCCCGTGGCGTGACGGCCAGCGAAGCGGGACGGAGGCAAGCCCATGCGCCCAGTACGCTTCGTCGCCCTCTCCGAGGACGGCCAGGCCCTGGTGCTCGCCGACGAGGTGGGGCGCCTGCTGGCGCTGCCCATCGACGAGCGGATCGCGTCGGCGCTGCACGCCGAGCCGGGCGCCCCGCCGCTCGCTGTGGTGCCGAGCGCCACCGACCCGACGCCGTCGCTGTCCCCACGGGACATCCAGGCCCGCATCCGCTCCGGTGAGTCCGCCGAGGACGTCGCCCGCATCGCCGGCGTGCCGGTCGACCGGGTGCTGCGCTACGCCGGCCCGGTGCTCCAGGAGCGGGCCATGCTCGCCCAGCACGCGCGCCGCACCCGGCTGAAGGGCGCGGAGAAGCCGACCCCGCTGGCCGAGGTCGTCAACGGCCGGCTGGCCCAGCACGGCATCGACACCGAGAAGATCTCGTGGGACGCCTACCGCCGCGACGACGGCACCTGGCGGATCATCGCGACCTGGCCGTCCGGCAAGGCCACCGCGCAGGCGGTGTGGGACCTGGACAAGACCCGGCAGAACGTCGCCCCGCACGACGACATGGCGCAATACCTCTGCGCCGAGCGACCCACGCCGATCCTCGGCCAGGAGCCGGCGCCGGAGCGGGGCGGTCACGCGCTGCCCGGTCCGTCGCGTGGCGAGCCGAGCCGGGGCGGGCACGGCCTGCCGGCCGCCTCCGAGCACGCCCGTCCGGGGCGTGACCCGATCCGCGCCGGCCGGGACGCGCTGCTCGCCTCGCTGGACCGGCCGCTCGGCGGCACGTCCGGGCGCGGTCTCGACACCCGCTCCCCGGCCGCGCAGGAGGCGCCCCGCCAGCGGGCCGTCGCCGGTGGCGCCGCCGCGCTGCTCGGGGGCGGGCAGGGCTCGGCCTTCGACGACGACTCGGACGCGCCGAAGGAGATCCCGGCCGTACCCTCGCTGGCAGTGCTGCGGCCGCGGCGCACCGGTGCCGCGGCGGCGACCGGCGGCGCGGGCGGCGAGTCCACCGAGGCCGGCGGCAAGCCGCGCAAGCGGCTGCCGAGCTGGGACGACGTGCTCTTCGGCACCGGCCCGGCGGCCCGCGAATCCTCCTGATCCGCAAGCTCCACCCTGGCTCGTTGAGAGGGCACTCCAAGTCCCGGCGTGCCAGGGTGGAGCCATGGAGTACACGAACCTGGGACGCACCGGCCTGTCCGTGAGCCGACTCTGCCTCGGCACGATGAACTTCGGTCCGCAGACCGACGAGCCGGACAGCTTCGCCATCATGGACCGGGCGCTCGAACACGGGATCAACTTCTTCGACACCGCGAACGTCTACGGCTGGAAGCTCGGTGAGGGCGTCACCGAGCACATCGTCGGCCGCTGGTTCGCGCAGGGCGGCGGGCGCCGCGACAAGGTCGTCCTCGCCACCAAGGTGTACGGCAAGATGGGCGAGTGGCCCAACGAGCAGGGCCTGAGCGCCCGGCACATCATCCGGGCCTGCGAGGACTCGCTGCGCCGCCTCCAGACCGACACGATCGACCTCTACCAGATGCACCACATCTCCCGGACCACGCCGTGGGAGGAGATCTGGCAGGCGATGGAGACGCTCGTCGCGCAGGGCAAGGTGCTCTACGTCGGCTCGTCCAACTTCGCCGGCTGGCACATCGCGCAGGCGCAGGCCGCAGCCGGCAAGCGCAACTTCCTCGGCCTCGTCTCCGAGCAGTGCATCTACAACCTGCTGACCCGGTACGTCGAGCTGGAGGTCGTGCCGGCCGCCCAGCACTACGGGCTGGGCATCATCCCGTGGTCGCCGCTGCACGGCGGGC
>NZ_JAGPXV010001172.1:0-502 GCF_018070405.1 Micromonospora sp. D75 | reverse complement strand
AGGCGACCTGCAATACCGCGATGCCCTGCACGAGAAGAAACAATCCGAGCTTGATCAGCCGGCCCAGCATGGGGTGTTCGTCGCTGGCGGCTGCGTCGGAGGGGTCCATTTGACCTGCTCCCGAAGGATGTGTGGGGGGGACAGCTACCGCCGGGAGGGGAGACTTCGCGAGCAGAACGATCGGCAATGTTCCGCCGCGGGCGGCCCGGCTGGGCCCGCGTCGAGGCGGCCATGTGCGGTTTTGTGCCGGTCTGTCCGCCCTGCTACACTGGTGCTTCCAAGGCAGGGCCACGATGCAGACGCAGGATAAATTCACCGACAAGCAGCTTTCGGACGAGCAGAGCCGCGAGATCGCGGAGACCATTCGCGAGGAGCTCGCCCGGCGCCGGATCTCCCGGCAGGCGCTGGCCGAGCAGGCCAAGCTCAGCCTGTCGACGCTGGAGAAGGTGCTTGGCGGCCGCCGGCCATTCACGCTGGCGACGACCGTGCGGCTGGAGCCGGC
>NZ_JAGPXV010001171.1:0-503 GCF_018070405.1 Micromonospora sp. D75 | reverse complement strand
CGGCGCGGTGATGGGCGACCTGTCCGGGCGGCGCGGCCGGGTGCTCGGCACCGAGCCGGACCCGGACGCCGAGGGCCGCACGCTGGTCCGCGCCGAGGTGCCCGCCACGGAGCTGCTGCGATACGCGGTGGAGCTGCGCTCGATGACGGCCGGCACGGGCACGTTCCGCCGCGAGTTCGCCCGCCACGACCCAATGCCCGCCCACCTGGCCGACCAGGCCCGCAAGGAGTCCACCTCCCACTGACCCCGCCCGCCCCGCCCACCCGCCGCGGGGTCAGGGGCGGACGGCGGGGACCGGGGGCATCGGCCAGTGGGGGCGGTCGGCGTCCCGGAGGGCTGCCGAGCGTACCGCCGCCAGCTGCCGCTCCACCTCGGCGAAGTGGTCCGGGGCGAGCGGACCCCAGCTCAGCGCTGCCGCGTTCTCCTCGACCTGGGCGACGGTACGGGCGCCGGGGATCGGCACCGCGCGGCCGCTGCGCGCCCAGATCCACCCGATCGCCCCC
>NZ_JAGPXV010001170.1:0-506 GCF_018070405.1 Micromonospora sp. D75 | reverse complement strand
CATTCCGGCCGTCGAAAAGTTCCCGGCGCGGCCGGAATGCGAGCGTCGCCACCGTCGGCGGACCGTCGGCGGAGCCGCAGGTGACCGGCGGTACCGTGGGGTCATGACCGAGCAGCTACCCGTCGTCCAGACGTATGCCGTGACCGGGATGACCTGCGAACACTGCGTCCGGGCGGTGACCGAGGAGCTGTCCGCGCTGCCCGGCGTCGAGGAGGTCCGGATCGATCTGGCCGGTGGCACCGCCACCGTCACCAGTGACGCCCCGCTGGCGGTCGAGTCGGTCCGTGCCGCCGTGGACGAGGCGGGTTACGAGCTGGTCGGCGGCGGTGCCTGAGTCGTCGTCCGGCACGTCCGGCACCGGCGTCGTCCCCGACGACGCCGTGGCCGGCGCGACACCGCCCCGCGCCGGGGCCGGGCAACTACCGGATGTTCCTGGACTTCCAGGTCGGCGGCGTGGTGCGGACCGCCGAGTTCACGCTGACAGTGGCCTGAGCCCTCGGTCAGCC
>NZ_JAGPXV010001169.1:0-512 GCF_018070405.1 Micromonospora sp. D75 | reverse complement strand
ATCGCGCTTGACGGCGCCAGCGACCATGGCGTGTCCGAGGCGTTGTATTTGCGCGATCCCGACGAGAATGGCGTGGAGCTGTATTGGGACAAGCCCAGGGAGCAGTGGCCCTTCGGGGCGGATGGGAAGCTCGCGATGTTTACGAAGCGGCTGGATGTCGAGGCGTTGCTGAAGCAGCGGGAGGCGTGATGCCGTAGGGTGGATCAGCCGAAGGCGTAATCCACCCTACGCAGTCTTCGCGTGGCCGGCACCGCGCACCATGATCAGCCCCGCCGCCACCACTTCCAGCGCAACACACAGATAGAACGGCAGCGCATAGCCGCCGGACCAATCGCGCAGGAAGCCGACGACGCCGGGGCCGAACGCATAGGTCACCTGGTTGATCGCCGTATTCAGGCTGATCAGCACGCCGAACGCGGCGGAATCGAATTCCCGCTGCACGATCAGCGAGGGCAGCGTAATGAGGTTGCCGACCGAGAAGCCGAACACCGCGCAGGCCGCGATCAGCACAT
>NZ_JAGPXV010001168.1:0-520 GCF_018070405.1 Micromonospora sp. D75 | reverse complement strand
CGGGTACATGCCCAAACCGATCAGCACGTCGCGGAAGTTCACGCCGGCCGCGCGCACCGCGATGCGCACCTGGTCCTCGCCCAGCTCCGCGGGCGTGGCCGGCACCGGCGCGATCCCGTCCAGGGTGCCGCCGGTGACGGGGGCGAGGTGCCACGGGCCGGGCGGCGGGGTCAGTTCGTCGCCCACCGGCCGCGCCAGCCTCGGCACGAGGGTGCGCTCGCCGCGCACCGCGAGCTGGCCGCCGGAGACCGACGGGTCGACGGCGGCCCCGGCCAGCACGGCGAGGGTCGCGGGGGTCAGTTCGCCCTCGACGTCGGCGAGGACGATCCGCCCCGGGTGCTCCGACTGCGCCGAGCGCAGCAGGCCCCAGACGGCGGCGGCGGCGAGGTCGGTGACCTGGTCGTCGTCCCCGCTGGCCACCGCGCCCCGGGTCACCACCACGAGCTTCGTGTCGGCCAGCGGCTCGGCGGCGAGCCAGGACCGCAGCACGTCCAGCACACCGCTGGTGGCCGCCCGCACG
>NZ_JAGPXV010001167.1:0-522 GCF_018070405.1 Micromonospora sp. D75 | reverse complement strand
GCCGTCCACCGACAGCCTCCCGGTCCCGTCCAGCAACAACCCGCCGCCGGTACGCATCAGCTCGTACAGGCGTCCCTGCGGCAGCGGTACGTCGCGCAGCCGCCGCCCGAGCAGAGGATGACCCTCGCCGACGTCGTACCTGACGCTGATCGCGGTGACCTTCTCGATCAGGTAGCGGTTGACCTCGTCGAAGTCCATGAGCTGCGTCAGCACCTGCCGTACCGCCTGCGGTCCGGGCTCGTTCGTGGTCAGCAGCATCTGCGCGCGCGTGTTCGTCAGCACGTCGGCGGCCACCGGGCGCCGCTCGGACTCGTAGGTGTCGAGCAGGTCGTCCGGCGCCCACCCGTTCACCTCCGCCGCCAGCTTCCAGCCCAGGTTGAACGCGTCCTGGATGCCGAGGTTGAGCCCCTGCCCGCCCAGCGGCGGGTGGACGTGCGCGGCGTCGCCGGCCAGGAACACCCGCCCGACCCGGTAGTGCTCGGCCAGGCGGGTCACGTCGCCGAAGCGGGACAGCCAGCGGGG
>NZ_JAGPXV010000122.1:0-11658 GCF_018070405.1 Micromonospora sp. D75 | reverse complement strand
CGGAGGAGTTGTTCGCCGAACGCGGCTACACGCGGACGTTCCTGGAGTGGGTGCTGCGGCACGGCCTCGACGCGCTGCCCGAGGTCGCCGCGCCGGACGGCGTCACAGTGGAGCCTGCCACGCTGGGGTCGGAGCTGTTCGCCACCTACCGCGCGTCGTTCGCCGACCGGCCCGGATTCGTGGAGCCGGAGGCCGACGAGTGGCTGGGCGACCTGCGCGACGACGAGGACTTCCGGCCGGAGTTGACGCTGCTCGCGCGCGGCCCGGACGGCACGGCGGCCGGCTTCGTCACCGTGCTCGACAACTGGATCGACCAGGTCGGCGTGGTGCCGGGCTGGCGCGGGCGGCGGGTCGGGGCGTACCTGGTGGCGCGCGTGCTGCGCGGCCTCGCCGACGCGGGCGCGGACGGCGCGTGGCTCTGCGTCAACGACGACAACCCGGCGGCCGGGCTGTACCGGCGGCTGGGCTTCCGCGACTTCGGCCGCCGCGCCCGCTACCTGCGTGGCTGACCCGGCGCGGGAGGCGATTCCTGCGCGGGCTGGCGGCGCTGAGCCGCTGTCCGAGCGCAGGTACTCGGGCAAGTTCAACCTGCGGGTCGGCGAGAGCCTGCACCGAGAGTTGGCCATCCACGCCGCCGAGGAAGGCATGAGCCTGAACCAGTACTTGCTGAGGAAGCTGAGCGCCGCCTGACCCGTCCGGAGCGGTCCCTGCCGGGGACTGTTGCCGATGCCCATTGACGTGGTCTTATGGCGGGACGACGACGTCATCGATCCGCAGCTTTGACAACCCCGCGTCGGTACTCCTTTCATGCCTTCCGAAAGGTGCAACGATGCACAGGAAACCGACGATTCACCTGGCAGTGCTCGTCGCTGCCGCCGCCACCTTCCTGACCGCCGGCGGAGCCCCCGTCGCGGCCACGGCCGCCTCTCCCGCCGCCGCCGAGTGCGAGCCGGGCGCGGACAACCACAGCGCCGCCCGGGTACGTGAGGGCGCCACCGCCAAGGAGCCCGCGCTCTACTCGACGAACGAGGCCAAGGCGTACGGCGTCATCAAGGACTCGCCGCGCCTCGCCAACGGCAGCGTCACCGTGCCGACGGTCTTCCACATGATCTCCGACCACGAGCTGAGCGCGGCCGAGAAGGCCCGCTGGAACACGCTCATCTCGGCGCAGATGACGGTGCTCAACGACTCGTTCGCGGGTCGTACCGCGGCCGACGCCTCGGACACGCCGTTCCGCTTCTCGCTGGTCGACACCACGTGGACCGTCAACAGCACCTGGTACACGGTGGTGCCGGGCAAGAACGAGCGGGACATGAAGAAGGCGCTCTACACCGGCGACTCCCGCACCCTGAACGTCTACGCGGCGAACATCGGTGACGGGCTGCTCGGCTGGGCGTACTTCCCGAAGGGCTACAACAACGGCCGCGACTACATCGACGGCGTGGTGATGCTGGACGAGTCGATGCCGGGCGGTACGGCCGGCAAGTACGCGCTCGGTGACACGCTCACGCACGAGGTGGGGCACTGGCTGATGCTGGAGCACACGTTCGCGCACGGCTGCTCCGCGTCCGGCGACTTCGTGGCGGACACGCCGCGTGAGGCGGCGCCGCAGTTCAACTGCCCGATCGGGGCGGACACCTGCACCGCGCCGGGGCTGGACCCGATCCACAACTTCATGGACTACACGCAGGACTCCTGCATGAACATGTTCACCCCGGGCCAGGCCGACCGGATGAGCGACGCCTGGGTCGCGTTCCGCGCCAGCGGCAAGGGCTGACCGCGAGACCGGGCGGGCCGCACCACGGCGGCCCGCCCGGCCGCGCGCCGGTCAGTCGACAGTCGGCAGCGTCGGCCCGAGCACGTCGTCGGCGTCCACGATGGTGTACGCGTACCCCTGCTCGGCCAGGAAGCGCTGCCGGTGCGCGGCGTACTCGGTGTCGATGGTGTCCCGGGAGACCACCGTGTAGAAGTGCGCCTGCCGCCCGTCGGCCTTCGGGCGCAGCACCCGCCCGAGCCGCTGCGCCTCCTCCTGCCGGGAGCCGAACGTGCCGGACACCTGGATCGCAACCGCCGCCTCGGGCAGGTCGATGGAGAAGTTGCCGACCTTCGAGAGCACCAGCGTCCGCAACGAGCCGGAGCGGAACGCGTCGAACAGCCGCTCGCGTTCCTTGTTCGTGGTGGAGCCCTGCACGATCGGCGCGTCGAGGTATTCGCCCAACTGGTGCAGCTGGTCGAGGAACCCACCGATGACGAGGACCTGCTCGTCCGGGTGCCGGTCCACCAGCGCCCGCACCACGGGCAGCTTCGTGCGGGCGGTGGCCGCCATCCGGTAGCGCTCCTCGGCCTCCGCCGTCGCGTACGCCATGCGCTCGGCGTCGGTGAGCGTCACCCGTACCTCGGTGCACTCCGCCGGGGCGATCCAGCCCTGCTGCTCGATGTCCTTCCACGGCGCGTCGTACCGCTTCGGGCCGATCAGGCTGAACACGTCGCCCTCGCGGCCGTCCTCGCGTACCAGGGTCGCGGTGAGGCCGAGCCGGCGACGGGCCTGGAGGTCCGCCGTGAAGCGGAAGATCGGCGCGGGCAGCAGGTGCACCTCGTCGTAGACGACCAGGCCCCAGTCGCGGGCGCCGAACAGGTCCAGGTGGGTGAACGCGCCGCCGCGCCGCGAGGTGAGCACCTGGTACGTGGCGATGGTGACCGGGCGGATCTCCTTGCGCTCGCCCGAGTACTCGCCGATCTCCTCCTCGGTCAGCGACGTGCGGGCGATCAGCTCCCGCTTCCACTGCCGTCCGGCCACGGTGTTGGTGACCAGGATCAGCGTGGTCGCCTTCGCCTCGGCCATGGCCGCCGCGCCGACCAGCGTCTTGCCGGCGCCACAGGGCAGCACCACCACGCCGGAGCCGCCGGCCCAGAACGCCTCGACGGCTTCCCGCTGGTACGACCGCAGCGTCCACGGCTTGCCGCCGTCCTTGCCGGCCTCGGCCAGCTCGATCGGGTGCGCCTCGCCGTCCACGTACCCGGCCAGGTCCTCGGCCGGCCAGCCCAGCTTGAGCAGCGCCTGCTTGAGCCGGCCCCGCTCGGACGGGTGCACCGCGATGGTGTCGTCGTCGAGCTTCGCGCCGAGCATGCCGGCGAGCTTCTTGCTCTTGGCGACCTCGATCAGCACCACCCGGTCCAGCGCGCGCAGCACCAGGCCGTGCACCGGGTCGTTGGCGAGCTGGAGCCGGCCGTACCGGTCCATCGTCTCGGCCACGTCGACCAGCAGCGCGTGCGGCACCGGGTAGCGGGAGTACTTGATCAGCGAGTCGACCACGCCCTCGGCGTCGTGGCCGGCGGCCCGCGCGTTCCACAGGCCCAGCGGCGTCAGCCGGTACGTGTGCACGTGCTCGGGGGAGCGTTCCAGCTCGGCGAAGGGCGCGATGGCCATCCGGCACGCCTGCGCGTCGGGGTGGTCGATCTCCAGTAGGAGCGTCTTGTCCGACTGCACGATCAGTGGTCCACCGCTCACGCCAGCGTCCTCTCGCATCGCCCGGAACCCCGCTGCCCGGAACCCCGCCGCACCCCGGCTGACCTGCCGGAGGCCGACCAACCAGTGTTGCACGCCGGAGGGCTGCGCAAAAAAGTCCGGCTGGACAGGCAACGTCATACTCGTCCCACACGTCTAGCAAGCGGGACGACTGTCCAGGGAGGGCCCATGCAGCGTGTCCGGTTTCTCGCCCGGGTCACCGCCCTGGCGGTGGTCGTGCTGGTCGGTGTCGGCGCCTGCGCGCTCGATCCGCAGGCGGACGGCGCCGGGGGGAGCACCCCCGGCCCGGTCGGGCTGACGGAGGGAGCATCGGGGGCGAGCGCGTCGCCCACGCCGGAGCAGCCGGTCACGTCCCCGTCGGCGCAGCCGAGCCGGACGGCCTCGCCGAAACCCTCCCGATCGCCGGAGGCGACGAAGACGACGAAACCCGGGCCGAAGCCGAGCGCGTCCGCCGGGTGCCCGCAGGGCGAGCACCAGCGGGCCGTGGAGACGTACCTGACCCGGCTGGGCGGCTTCGGGACGCTGACCGTGGACGGCGAGCAGTCCGCCGCCGACTGCGCCGCGATCAAGAAGTTCCAGGTCCGGTACGGCATCAGCCCGTCCTCGGGTCGCGCCGGCCCCACCACGTACGACGTGGCGAAGCGGCTGGCCGCCACCGACACCGCGCGGTGCAAGGCCGGTTCCCGGCTGACGTTCTGCGTCGACCTGACCCGGCAGACGGTCTGGGCGATGCGCGGCGGCGAGGTGGTGATGGGCCCGACCGTGACCCGCACCGGCATGTCCGGCTACGCCACCCCGGCCGGCACGTACTCGGTGGGGCGGAAGAACCCGCGCGAGTGGTCCAACCCGTACGAGGTGTGGCTGCCGTACTGGCAGCAGTTCAACGGCGGGATCGGCTTCCACGAGACCACGACATACCTGCACAACGGCGCGATCGGCTCGCACGGCTGCGTGAACCTGCTGCACCGCGACGCGGTACGCCTGTGGGAGCTGGGTTCGGTCGGCACCCGCGTGGTGGTGATCGGCCGCCGCCCCGGCACCTGAACCGGCCCGGAACCCGCCCTCACCCGTGACCGGACGGCCCGGATCAGGGTTTTAACCCCTGTCCGCCCGGTCCGGCAGGTGCCACTCTGGAAGCCGGGTCCAAGCCGGGACGGGGAGGGACTGCCATGACCGTTGACCAGGACGTGCTTCCCGACGAGGAGCGGACGCAGCAGCAGGAGGTGCCCACGGCGGTCCTGTTCGGCTACGCGGCCGCCGCCGTCGGGGTGTTCGGCTGGTTCCTGTTCGGGCTGTTGGTGCAGCAGCAGGGCTTCGTGGACTCGGTCGGCGAGTCGGCCGGCGCGGCGTTCGCGTTGCTGCTGGCCGTGTCGGTGGTGGGCACGTTGCGCCGCAACGGGGAGTGACGCCTCACTCCTCCAGCACGGCCGCGGTGATCCGGTGCAGCGCGAACGTGTGCAGCATCTCCGTCCGGTCGTCCTCGGCGCGCAGGTAGCCGGCGCCGATAGACACCGGCCGGACCAGCCGGGACGCGGTCGCCCCGTGCGCGTCGACGTAGCCGACCCAGACCAGCGCCTTGTCCCGTACCGCCTGCTGGAGCACCGCCAGCGCGTCACCGTGACCGGGCACCGGGGCGGGACCGCCCGCCGCCGCGCCGCCCCGGACCACCGCCGGGGCCCGCCGCGCGGCCCGGGCCGCCGCGTCGCCCCGGCGGATCTGCTCCACCACGCCGAGCAGACGGGGCATCGGCAGCTTCGGCGTGGCGAGCGGGTCCACCGCGCGGCCGATCCCGGTACGGGCCGGCGCCCGCCGGGTCTTCGGCCGGGCCAGCACCGTCGCTCCGCTGGCGTCCTCGGGCACCGGGGCGTACCCGGCGTCGCGCAACGCGGTGAGCATCCGGTTGACCTGGTACGGCGTGACCAGCACGGTGGGTGCGAGCCGGCGGAACGCCAGCGGCTCCAGGCGCCGGTCGGCCTGCACCTCGGTGAGCAGCGCCTCGTCGTCGCTGCGCACGTATGCGCCGGACGACCCGACGCGCAGCCCGCCGTGCTTGCGGGCCACGTCGTCGACCAGATAGGTCAGGCCCTGCGGCACCGGGGTACGGGACCGGCGGCGGAACAGCGCGTGCAGGTCCTCCGCGGTGTAGCCGGCGTCCAGCGCCCGCCGGATGCTTCCCGTGGTGACCCGGTGCACGCTCGCCCCGCCCGCCGACTCGTGCTCGGCCACCACGTCCAGTTCGGCGGCGAGCGCCGGGTCGGGCGGGCCGGGCACCACCACTGTCAGGTCGGCCTGCACCAGCACGTGGTCGACCGGGGCGGGCAGCAGCCCGTCCAGCGCGCGGACGGTGGTCGACGGGTCGCCCGACTCGGCGTCGGAGCGCAGCCCGAGCGGGTCGTCGCCGCGTTCGTCGGCGTCGGTCAGCTCGGCGAGCAGCAGCCGCCCGTACGTGGTGAGCGCGCCGAGCCCGGTCACGCCCAGCGAGGCCGCCTCGGCCAGCACCTCCCGGTGCGCCGTCTCCCGCCCCCGGGCCCGCCGGGGCGCGCGCCAGTCCAGCAGTTCCAGCACCTCGTTTGGGGTGGGCGCGGTGCCGGCCGGCAGGTCGGCGAGCACGGCGAGCACCGCACGCCGGGCGGCGGGCGCGCCGGCTCGTTCCGCCTCGGCGGAGAGCACCGAGATGGGCCGGTCCCGGTCGTCGCGCTGCCCGATCAGGCCGGCCTGGCGGGGCATCGACATCCAGGCGCGGGCGAGCTGCTCCCAGCGCTGGGCCAGCGACGCCGCGCGCCACACCTCGTACCCGCCGGTGGGCAGGATCTGCTGGTCGCCGCCGTAGCGGGTGGTGGCCGCGCCGGTCAGTTCCATCTCACCGGTCAGCCCGGCTGCGTACGCGACCTCGAACAGCAGCGCGGTGGTCGTCTCGTCCAGCCCGAGTCCACGGGCGAGCCGGCGCAGGTCGCGGACGCCGACGCCGCCGGAGCGCAGCACCGGGGCCGGCTCCACGATCAGCGCCTCCAGCAGCGCCTCGGTGTGCCGGACCACCTCCATGGTCTGCCCGGCCCCGGCCGAGTCGACGGACTTGACCTCGCGGGGCGGGCCGGACACCACGGGTGGGCTGGTGCGCAGCGGGCCGAGCGGGCCGGAGTCGCGGCGCAGCACCAGCCCCACCTCGCGGGGCAGCTCGACGGTGCCGTTGCGGCCGCCGGACATCCGCACCAGCAGCCGGTGCTCGACCAGCCAGCGGATCGGGGAGCCGGTCGGCGCGCCGCCGTTCACCAGGTCCGGCGGGAGCACGTCCTCGGCGCCGGTGGCGGGGGCCTCCAACGCGCCCGGCGCGACGGTGCCGACCGGCGGTCCGGCGGCGAGCCGGTCCAGGACGGCGCGGGCCGAGGGCGGGGCGGACAGCAGCGTCCGCCGCAGCTTCGCCGGGTCCGCGCAGAGGGCCGCCACGCGCGGGTCCAGCTCCGCCGCCGGCCGGCCCAGCCCCGCCGGGTACGGGGACACCTCGTCGATGCCCCCGGCCACGCACAGGTCGTGCTCGGGGCCGTACAGCAGGAACCGGGCCCGGAGCCGGTCGACGGCGGCGCGGACCGCGGTGGGCGCGGGGGGCCGTGGCCCGGCGGTGGCCATGGCCAGGATCTGGTCGGTGGAGGTGGCGCCCTCGGGGCCGCGGGTGAGGCGGGCGGCGTCGAGGATCTGGAGGGTGAACTGGTCCAGCCCGTCGAGCGCCCGGGCCACGGAGACCCGGGACTGGGCGCGCAGGGCGAGGGCGGACACGTCGGCCGGCACCGGTACGACGAGGTCCGGCCGCAGCTGGAGCAGCGCGGCGAGGGACTCGTCGGGGAGGGCCCGCAGGTGGTCGGCGAGTGAGGTGGTCATCGTCGTACCACGCTAGCCCGCTGGGTAGGTTCTCGGCATGCCTCCGCTGATGGTCGGCTTCGACCTCGACATGACACTGGTCGACTCCCGCCCCGGGATCGCCGCCGCGTTCCGGGCGCTCACCGCGCGGACCGGCGTGCATGTGGACGGGGATCTGGCGGTGTCGCGGCTGGGCCCGCCGCTGCGCACCGAGCTGGCGCACTGGTTCCCGCCGGAGCGCATCGAGGAGGCGGTGACGCTCTACCGGGAGTTGTATCCGGCGTACGCGATCACTCCGACGGTGCCGATGCCGGGCGCGGATGCCGCGCTGCGCGCGGTGCAGGCGCGCGGCGGCCGGACGATGGTGGTGACCGCGAAGATCGGCCGGCTGGCGAAGCTGCACCTGGATCACCTCGGGCTGCCGGTGGACGAGCTGGCCGGGGACGTGTTCGCCGAGCAGAAGGCGGTCGCGTTGCGCGAGCACGGCGCGACGCTCTACGTGGGTGACCACGTGGCCGACATGGCCGCCGCGCGAGCTGCGGGAATCCCAGGCGTGGCAGTGGCGACCGGTCCCTGCTCGGCCGACGAACTGACCGAGGCCGGGGCGTACCTGGTGCTTGATGATCTCGTCGAATTCCCGAGGGCGCTGGACCGGATCATCGGGCTAGCCTTGGAGGGGTAGACGGTTCGAGTGGAGCGGGGTTCAACAGGTGCCGACGGGTCGAGTGAAGTGGTACGACGCCGCCAAGGGGTACGGGTTCGTCACCAGTGACGAGGGTGGCGACGTGTTCCTGCCGAAGGGCGCGCTACCGGCGGGTGTCGCCGACCTGAAGGGTGGCCAGCGGGTCGATTTCAGCGTCGTGGACAGCCGGCGGGGCGCCCAGGCGATGGGGGTCAAGCTGCTGGAGGCGCCGCCTTCGGTGGCGGAGCTGCGCCGCCGGCCGGCCGAGGAGCTGCACGGCCTGGTCGAAGACATGATCAAGGTGCTGGAGGCGAAGGTCCAGCCGGACCTGCGCCGGGGTCGCTTCCCGGATCGGAAGACCTCCCAGAAGATCGCTCAGCTGGTCCACGCGGTGGCGCGCGAGCTGGAGGTCTGAGGGACGAGCCCGGCGTCGGCGGCCCGGCCCAGCAGCGCCTCCACGGCGGCGAAGCCGGCCTCACCCAGGTCGGCGGTGAATTCGTTGACGTAGAGGCCGATGTGCCGGTCCACCACGTCGGGCTCCATCTCCTGCGCGTGCGTGAGGACGTACTCGCGGCTCGCAGCCGGGTCGGCCCACGCCTGGCGTACCGACTCGCGGATCCAGGCGGCGGCCTCGGCCGGGTCGACAGCGCCTCGGCGGGCCAGGATCGCGCCCAGCGGGATCGGCAGCCCGGTGTCGCCCTCCCACCACTCGCCCAGGTCGACGAGCGCGGTCAGCCCGTGCCGCGGGTAGGTGAAGCGCGCCTCGTGGATCACCAGGCCGGCGTCGTACCGGCCGGCGGCCACGCCCGGCATGATCTCGTGGAACGGCACCACCTCGATGCGCGCCGGGGCCTGGCCGGCCGCCCAGAGCCGGAACAGCAGGTACGCGGTGGTCCGCTCGCCGGGCACCGCCACCGTCGCCCCGGACAGGTCGGTCCGGTCGCCACGGGTCAGCACCAGCGGGCCGCAGCCCCGGCCCAGCGCACCGCCGCAGGGCAGCAGGTGGTAGTCGTCGAGCAGCCAGGGCAGCGCCGCGTAGCTGACCTTCACCAGGTCGAACGCGCCCCGCTCGGCGGCCGTGTTGGTCACGTCGACGTCCGCGTAGGTCACCTCGACCGGCGGCGCGCCGGGCACCCGGCCGTGCACCAGGGCGTCGAAGACGAACGTGTCGTTGGGGCAGGGGGAGATCGCCAGGGAGAGCGCCACGTCCCCACCGTAACCCCGGGGGCCGGGCCGCCCGTCACAGCGTCCGGTGTGACGTCCAGCCGTCCCGGTGCAGCCGTTCGATGCCGTCGAGCAGCTGGTCCAGCGCGAACTCGAACTCGAACTGGTCGTCGCAGCCCGGCCCGACGACCGAGTCGCCGTCGTGCGACGCCGCGGTGGCGATCGCCGCGAGGTTGGGGAACCGGGCGGCCATCTCCGGCGGCAGGTCGGCCCGCGGCTCGGGCACTGTCGCGCCGGACCGGCCGGCCTGCCGGGTGGCGTCGAACAGTTCCTGGCTGAAGCCCAGCACCCGGCTGCCCATCGCGTGCATCACGTGGTGGGCGAGGTCGGTGGAGAACCCTCCGGCGCGCAGCGCCCCGACGGTGGAGTCGAGGTACGCCAGCACGGCCGGCGTCGCCGTGCTGCGGGACTCGATCGCCAGCGGCGCCCAGGGGTGGCGCAGCAGCACCTGTCGCGCCGAGAGGATGCGCCGCCGGATCGCCTGCTTCCAGTCGCCGGGCTCCGGCGGATCGATCTCCGCGACCACGACGTCGATCATGCCGTCGACCAGTTCGTCCTTGTTCGCCACGTGCTTGTAGAGCGCCATCGGCACGACGCCCAGGTCTTGGGCGAGGTTGCGCATGCTGAGCGACTCGATGCCGGTCCCGTCGGCGAGCGCGACGGCGGCACGCAGGATCCGGTCCCTGCTCAGCGGTGCCCGGCGCACCTTCTCCGCCTGCTTCGGCATGTGGTTCCTCGCCTTCCCGGGGGCGGTTGTCACAGTATCCGCCTTGACTGGTGTACGGCGTACACCTAGCCTGGTCCCATCGAGGTGTACGCCGTACACCTGGGAGGGAGCGGGACCATGAGAGCGATCGTCCAGGACCGGTACGGCCCACCCGAGACACTCACGCTGGCCGACGTCGACACGCCCGTACCCGCCGTTGACGAGGTGCTGATCCGGGTCGAGGCGGCCGCGCTCAACGCGTACGACTGGCACGTCATGCGCGGCGATCCCCGGCTGTCGCGGCTGGCGCTCGGCCTCACGCGGCCCCGGGCGCGCATCCGTGGCCGCGACGTGGCCGGGCGGGTCGAGGCCGTCGGCGCCGGGGTACGGCAGATACGTCCCGGCGACGCCGTCTTCGCCGACCTCGGCGAGGCCGACGGCGCGTTCGCCGAGTACGTGTGCGTACCCGAACGCCTGGTCGCGCCCCGGCCGGCGAACCTGTCCCCGGAGCAGGCCGCCGCCCTGCCGCTCGCGGGCGTCACCGCGCTCCAGGGGCTGCGCGACGCCGGGCAGGTCCGGCCCGGCCACCGGGTCCTGATCAACGGGGCATCCGGCGGCGTCGGCACGCTCGCCGTCCAGCTGGCCAAGGCGCTCGGCGCGACGGTGACGGGCGTGTGCCGCACCCGCAACGTCGACCTGGTCCGTTCACTCGGCGCCGACCACGTGGTCGACTACACCCGCGACGACTTCACCCGCGACGGGCGCCGGTACGACGTGGTGTTCGACCTGGTCGGCAACCGTTCGCTGCGCGCGCTGCGGCGCGCGTTGACGCCGACCGGGACGCTCGTGCTCTCCGGCGGCGGCGTCTACCGCGGCGGCAGCCTCATCGGACCGGTCGGGCTGCTCGCCCGCGGACGGCTGACGGCGCCCTTCGTCCGGCAGCGCATCGTCGCGCTCGCCACCTCACCCGGCCGGGCGCACCTGGACGCGCTCCGCGAGCACGCCGAGGCCGGCCGGCTCACCGTGGCCATCGACCGGACCTATTCGCTCCACGAGGTGCCCGACGCCATCCGCTACCTCGAAACCGAGCACGCGCGGGCGAAGGTCGTCGTCACCATCTGAGGCCGTCGTCCCCAGCCCGGCGAGTTGTCCACAGGGTTGTCCACAGGTGGACAAGATCAGTGGAGGGCGGCTGCGGCGCTGGTCAGCGCGGCGAACGCCTCGCGCATGCGCCACGCGCTCCGGTCGCGCGGACCGATCGGGTTGGAGACCGTACGCAGCTCGGCGAAGGGCACACCGGCCTGGGCGGCGGCGACCGCCACGCCGTACCCCTCCATGGCCTCGGCCACCGCGTCCGGGTGCCGTTGCGCGAGCGCCGCCGTGCTCGCGGCGGTGCCGGTCACCGTGCTCACGGTGAGTACCGTGCCGACAGCCGCCCCCGGCAGGGCGGCCCGCAGCCCGGCCAGCAGGCCCGGATCGGCGGGCACGATCCGGCCGCCGCCCAGCAGCTCGGGGGGCATCCCCAGGTCCTCGACCGGGATGAACCCGCCGGGCGACTCGGCGCCCAGGTCGGCGGCGACACTGCGGTCGGCGAGCACCGTGCCGCCCACCGCGACCCGGCCGACGAAGCCACCGGCGATGCCGGCGCTGACCACCGCCCGGTACGGC
>NZ_JAGPXV010001166.1:0-537 GCF_018070405.1 Micromonospora sp. D75 | reverse complement strand
GTCGCCGGACTGCTCACCCGCTGGTGGGTGCACACGTGGAGGGTGAACTGAGCATGCGTACGCTGATCCGCGCCGCGGCGGCGACCACCGCCGTCGGTCTCGCGCTCACCCCGGCGGCGGCCCTGGCCGCGCCCAGTCCGTCACCGGGCGCGACCACTGTGACCAAGGCCGGCACCTCGTTCCTCACCGCCACCACCGTCACCGCCGGGCAGCCGGTGCAGGTGGGCGCGTCGACCGGCGACCACCTGTACTGGTCGTTCCGGGCCGACGCCGGGCAGGTGCACGAGATCACCGCCACCGTCACGTTCCCGAAGCGACGCACCGGCGCGTCCACCTGGACCGTCGACGTCTTCGACGGGCTGCGCCGCCGGCAGGCGTGCACGGCCGGCGCGCAGACGCCGACAGCGGACGCGGCGGCCACGAGCGTGGCGCTCGGCTGCACGCTGCGCCGGGTACGGCCGTGGGCCGAGCCGTGGTCGGGCGACCCGCTGCCCGGCACCTACTACGTCCGGCTCTCCGTCACCGACCTGCCCGTGC
>NZ_JAGPXV010001165.1:0-537 GCF_018070405.1 Micromonospora sp. D75 | reverse complement strand
CGACGAACTGGCCGAATGAGTCAGTGCCCGGGCGGACGCGCGGTGTGCGCCTCGTCCGGCGGCAGCAGGCAGAACTCGTTGCCCTCCGGGTCGGCCAGCACGGTCCAGCGCGGCAGCTCGCGTACCACTGTCGCGCCCGCCTCCAGCACGGCGGCCCGCTCCTCGGCGTCACCGACCAGGTCGAGGTGGATCCGGCCGGGCGCGGGCAGCTCGGCGGCGGGGCTGATCCACAGGTCCGGCCGCCGGCCGTGCGGGTCGCGCAGCAGCACCGCCTCGGCCGGGGCGAGCGTGCCCTCGGCGAGCTTCACCCGGTCCTCCTCGACCACCGGCAGCCCGGTGACCGCGCTCCAGAACGGCGCGAGCAGGTACGGGTCGCGGCAGTGGATGACGATCGCGGCGAGGTCGGGCATGCCTCGAACCTAGTCGCCCGCGACGGCGGGCAGGACGCTGTCCAGGAACGCGGCGGCGGTCGCGAGCAGGTCGGGCCGGGCCAGGTCGAGCGCGTGACCCCCGCCTGTGAGCCACAGATGCACCGGG
>NZ_JAGPXV010001164.1:0-542 GCF_018070405.1 Micromonospora sp. D75 | reverse complement strand
TCACGCCGCCGCCCGGCGCTCGGCGCGGGCGGCCGGGTCCGGTCCGGACGGTCGACGCGGACCGGATCCGGCGCCGGGCTCGCCGCCGCGCGCTGCTCCGGGGGCCGGGCCTCGCGGTGGCACTCCCGCAGGGTCGCGAGGATCTCGTCGTAGTGCTCCGGCCAGGTGACCAGCCGGGTCAGCTCCAGGCGGAACGGCCGGACGATGGCGCCGGACTGGATCGGCGTCTGCACCGGCGCGCCGTCGGTCCGCTCGATGACGATCGCGTCGCGTCCCATGTCCAGACCTGCTATCGAACCCGTACCGCTGTGGATATCCGCGACCGACGCCCACGGCACCGTGGTCGTGCGGAGAAGCGAGCGCGAACGTACGCCGACGGGGCTCACCCAGACGCCGAGCATCGCGCGGCGGACCGCGACGGCGAGGACGCCGGCGTTCCACACTCCGAGGACCACCGCCTCCCGTTCCAGGAGATTGCCGCTGCGGACCCCGAACACGATGAGCACGAAGTAGCCGACCGCCAGCCCCGCCACGACCATGGA
>NZ_JAGPXV010001163.1:0-543 GCF_018070405.1 Micromonospora sp. D75 | reverse complement strand
CCGAGCGGGTCGCTGCCGCCGAGGACGCCCGCGACGCGGCCCGTGCCGAGGCGGGCGCGGCGCAGGCGCTGCGGGTGCAGGCCGAACGCGACCGCGACGCCGCCCGGCACGACCTGCGCACGGTACGCGCCGAACGCGACGCCGAACGCCGCCGCGTCGCTGAGCTGACCACCGAACGGGACACCGCCCGCGCCGACGCCGAGCGGGCCACCCGGTCCGCAGCCGAAGCCCTGGACCGGGCCGAGCAGTCCCGCGCCGAAGCCGACCGGGCGCGCGCCGACGCGCAGGCCGCCCAGGGGCGGGCCACCGAGGCCGAGCGCGCGGCGCGGACCGCCGCCGAACGCGCCGACGCCGAGGCCACCGCCGCGCGGGCGGCGCGCGCCGAGCGGGACCGGGCCGACGCGGTACGTGCCGACGCCGAGGCGGCGCTGGAGCGGGCCCGCGCCGAGGCGAGCGCGGCGATCGAGGCGGTCCGCGCCGAAGCTGCCGCTGCCGTCGCGCGGTTCCGTGCCGACGTGGCCGCGGGGGTGGCGCTGGCCGCGG
>NZ_JAGPXV010000121.1:0-11736 GCF_018070405.1 Micromonospora sp. D75 | reverse complement strand
GGACGTCCCCGTCGTCGACGTACAGCACGTCCGGGTCGACGCGGACCGCCGGGTGCCGCCGGGCGAGCAGGTCGGCGTACCGCCAGTGGGTGGTGGCCCGGCGGCCGTCGAGCAGGCCCGCGCCGGCCAGGGCGAACGCGCCCGAGCAGATCGACACGATCCGGGCGCCGCGCCGGTGCGCGGCACGCAACGCGGCGGTCAGCCGGGGCGACGGGTCGGCGTGCACGTCGGCGACGCCGGGCACGATCAGCGTGCCGGCGCCGGCGAACACGTCGAGGCCGTGGTCGGTGTGCAGCGTGGCGCCGCCGACCAGCCGCACCGCGCCGGGTGTCTCCGCGCAGACGGTCAGCCCGTACCAGGGCACGTCGAACTCCGGGCGGGGCAGGCCGAAGACCTCGGTGACGATCCCGGTCTCGAACACCGACATGCCCTCGTACGCCAGCACCGACACGGTGGCACGGTTCATGGCGGGATGTTAGCGAAGGGCGGCGCTCACGCCACTGGGGCGGCCGGACGGCGGTCGGCACGATGGGTGCCATGTCGAACGTCCTGCGCATTCCCGCCGCCCGCCCCGCCGACGCCGTCGCCCACTACGCGGCCCGGCTCTCCTTCCAGGCCGACGTCAGCGACGTGCACGCCGATCTGGAAGCGGGCGTGACCGGCCTGGTCGTGGTCGACTCGCGCAGCCTCGCGGCGTGGCGGCAGGGGCACATCCCCGGCGCCGTCCACCTGCCCACCGCGCAGATCGCCGACCGGGCCGCCGAGCTGATCCCGGCGGACGCCACGGTGGTCACCTACTGCTGGGGACCGGGCTGCGACGGCGCCACCCGTGCGGCGCTGGAGTTCGCCCGGCTCGGCCGGCCGGTCAAGGAGATGATCGGCGGATACGAGTACTGGGTGCGGGAGGGCTTCCCGGTACGCACCGACGCGGGGCTCGTCCGCCGGCCCGCCGACGACCTCACCGCGCCGGCCGGGGCGTCGTGCGGCTGCTGAGGGCGTGTCGGTTCCGTACAAGACACCGGGTGGCGGGCGTTCCTAGCATTGCCGCATGCGTGATCTTGTCTACACCGGATTCATGTCGCTCGACGGCGTGGTGGACTCCCCCGGCGGCGGCCCGGGCGAGGACCACCGCAGCGGCGGCTGGGTCGTCAAGGACGTCGAGTTCCTGCCCGAGGCGTTCTCCCTCAAGGGCGAGGAACTGGCGCAGACCACGGCGCTGATGTTCGGCCGGCGCAGCTACGAGGCGTTCGCGCCCACCTGGCGCGACTCCGAGGACCACGCCGCCTACCGGGACCTGCCGAAGTACGTGGTGTCGTCCAGCCTGCCCGACGACGCGCTGGTCGACGGCTGGGGACCGACGACGATCCTGCGCTCCACCGCCGACGTGGCCGCGCTCAAGCAGGGCGACGGCGGCGACATCTTCATCCACGGCAGCGCGGAACTCGCCCGCCGTCTCGCCGAGGCGGACCTGATCGAGCGGTACCACCTGCTCGTCTTCCCGGTGCTGCTCGGCGCCGGCAAGGGCCTGTTCACCCGGGCGGACCGGGACCGGCAGACGCTGCGGCTGCGCGACAGCGCCGCCTACCCCAACGGTGTCGTCAAGCTGATCTACGACGTGACCCGCTGAGCCGGGTCCAGCGCTATCGCGCCACCGGCGCCCGCGCGCAGCTCACCGGCCGTCCGTCCGACGTACCGGCGCAGCGCGCGGGCCAGGTGCGGCTCGTCCACGTACCCGAAGGTGGTGACCGCGTCGGCGGGCGGGCGGCCGGCGGCCAGCAGCACGGCGGCGCGGCGCGCTCGGTCGATCTGCCGCACCGCGCCCCGGGTCAGCCCGGTCGCGGCCCGGAAGCGGCGTTCGAGGGTACGCGGTGACGCCGGTGGACGGCCGCCGCGCAGGGTCTCGGTGACGAGCGGGTCGCGGACCACCACGCCGGCCCGGACCAGCCGCTCGACCAGGGCCTCGGCGTCGTCCGGGCCGGGTGTCTCCCACCAACCGCCGTCGAGGCGGAACGTCCGGCGGCTCACGTCGGGCAGCTCGGCGCCGCTGTCCACAAGCTCAGGCGTGGGTACGAGCCGCAGCGAGGTGCCGACCGCGAACTCGATACCGACGAAGCTCGCGCCCTCGGGCACCGGCGCGGCGCCGGTGGCGGTCTCGGGGCCGGAGACGGCCGCGTAGGAGCGCCCGTCGCGCTGCCAGAACACGAGCCCCCAGCACGGCGTCGCCACCGAGGTCATCTCGTCGACCCGGTCGCTGACGCAGGTCCACACGGTGTCGATCCAGGCCGAGTCGGACGCGCGCGTGGTGAACCGCAGCTCCACGGCAGGAGCATACGGCGACGGTCAGCGGGCCGGGGTCTCGTCCCGGGCGGGGTAGCCGAGGATCTCGGCGAGGTCACCGGCGGCGGCCGTGTACGCGGCGTAGATGTCGTCGTCGAAGTGGTTGCGCCAGTCGCCGGACGCGCCCTTGCGGTAGTGGGAGATCCGCCCGGGGGTCTCCTTCGACTTCTTCATCTTGGTGAAGCTGTAGCGGGCCAGCAGGGCCTCCAGCTCGGCCGGCGGCAGCGTGATCCCACAGTGCCGCAGAAGCTGGTCGACCTCTTCGGTCTGCCGCTCGCCGGTCAGGTCCTCGTAGCGGAACAGCCGGAACGTCTCGTCGCTCGGCGCGACCGCCCAGGACCGCATCTGCCCGAACTGCTTCTTGTCGCGCAGCCGGTCGATGACGTAGAGCATTCCCTCCTTCTTCGGCAGTTCCTGGAGGGCCTTGCGCGCCTGCGGGATGTCGCCCATCGGGGCGTGCGAGTTGCGCAGCGAGAAGTAGCTGGACACGACCACGTCGCGCGGGTCGCGGATCACGAAGAACGCGCGGTAGCTGCCGGCCTTGGGCACCGCCTCGAACCGCTTGTGGGAGAGGAAGATCGCCAGGCCGACGCGGCCGGCCGGCACCGGCGCGGTCGCGCCGCCGGAGTAGAAGCGCGGGTCGTAGGGCAGCAGCCCGCAGTGGCGGTAGACAGCCGGGTCACTGAACAACGCCTTGATCCACTGGCTGCCGGTCTTGCGGACGGTGCAGTGGAAGATGTTGGCGAACTCGCTGCGGGCCGCCACCGGAACGGTGAGTCGCATACGGGCGTTGCGCGCTTCCATCTGCGCCCGCCGGGCCTTGACGCGCAGAGAATTCGGCGAATTGTGCTTGGCGAATTCGACGGCCCGATTAATCATTTCCCAACCTCATCCGGACCCCGCGGAGCAGGGGCAGCACGAACACCTTTCCGCACGTCACGCAGGTGAAATCCGCAGACCTCGCCTGCTCCGCCCCGCGCCCCGACGCGCCGCTAGGAATATCCCCGACGGTCCGATTAATGTCAATCCCGGTCACCTGGGAGAACGCTGAAAATCTACAATTTCCATAGGAATTGCGGAATGGGCGTGACGGGCCCCCACGGCGACTCGCGCACCGGCACAATGAGCGCCGTGCTCACCCCCGCCCGCGACCTGCTGGCCGCCCTCGATCCGCTGTCCCACCGCGACCGGACGCGGCGCCTCGTGGCGTGGGCACGCACCGCGCCCAACCGGGCACAGGTCTGTGCCGACCTGCGCCGGCACGGACCCTACGAGCGGCGTCTCGCGCTGCTCGCCGCGCTGGCGACCCGGGACACCGCGGCCGTCCTGGCCGCGACGTCCGACAGGGATCCGTCGATCGCCGCCACCGCGCTGACCGCCGCCGTGCGGGCCGGCGTGACACCCGCCGACCTGACCGACCGGCCGGCGGCCACCCGCCGGCGGGTCTACCGGGCGCTGCGCCGCCGCCCGGCGCCGGTCCTCGCCGACGCGCTGATCACCACGGTCCGCGACCGGTCCGGCGACCACGAGGCCGCCGCGCTGCTGCCGGCCTGCGGCCCCGAGACGGTACGCGCCCTGCTGCCCGACCTGGAACACGCGCTGAACCCGGAACGGCTGATGCGCCGGCACGCCGACATCGTGCTCGCACGGGCCGGCGAGCGGCTGGCCACGGCCCCGCCCGAGTCGCGCGGGCGGATCTGGGGCGAGGTCGCCGGCGCGGTGCTGCGGGCTGATCCGGCGAGGGCGCTGGACCTGCTCGACCGGTACGCGCCCGAGGATTCACTGCCCGGCCCGCTCATCGCGTACGGGCGGCTCGCCGCGCACGACGCGAGCCGGGTCGTACGCCTGCTCACGCCGCCGCAGCGCGCGGCCTGGCTGGCCCGGATCGCGCTGCCCCGGGCGCTGCTACGCCGCCTCGCCGCGCTGCCCACCGGCGACCTGGTCCCGCTGGCCGCCCGGCTGCGGGAGCACGACCATGCGCTGGCCGCGTTGCTGCGCGCGGTCGCGCCGAGCCGCCGCGCCGAGCTGTACGACGCCGCGCTCGCCGACACCGACACCACGGCGCTGCTGCCCGGCGCCCAGGTGATGGAGGCGCTGCCGGCCGCGGTGCGGGCGCGCGAGGCGGCCCGGGTGCTGACCCTGCCGGCCGTCCGCGAGCGGGAGGAGCAGGTGCGGTTCTGGAGCGCGTACCTGCCGTGGCCGGCGGCGTCCGCGTCGGCGAGCGCGGCGCTGCGCTCGGGCGACGCGGACGAACGGGCGGACGGCTGGCGGCTGCTGGTGGCGGCCGCGCGACGCTCCCGCGACCCGCGCACGGTGGCCCAGGTGGTGGTCCGGCTCGGCCGGCTGCGCAACGAGCAGGACCCGGTACGCGCGGCCGCGCTCACCGCGCTCGCCACTGTGGCGCCGCTGCTCACCGCCACGACCGCGGGCGGGCTGACCGGGCTCACCACCGACGTGGTCGACGCCCGGGACACCTCGGCGGCCACCACAAACGCGTTGAGCCGCCTCGCCGCCGAAACGCTCACGTACCACGTCGACGTGCCGGAACTGGCCGAGTGGGCGCTGCTCACCATCGACCTGGTGAGCAGCGACGCGAACGTGCCGATCCTGCACCGGCTCGACACGGTGCTGCGGCGCGGCCAGGAGACTGTGGTGTTCGGCCGGCTGCGCGACCGGCTCGAGTCCGGCATGACACGCGCGCGGTACGGGCTGCTGTTCGCGCTCACCCACGCGCTCGGCCGCCGCGCCTGGCGCCTGCCCGAGCTCCAGGACCTGCTGCGCCGGGCGATCGGGCCGGACACGCTGCCCCCGGTGGCCCGGACGGCGGTCGCGCTCTGGCTCGCCGACCCGCATACCCGCGCACGGCGCGTCGAGGAGGTCCTCGACGTCGATGCCTCGGCGGTGGCGATCCACGAGGTGTGGACGACGATCTGCACGTCCCGCACCGACCTGCTCGACCGGGTGCTGGACCGGCCCCCGCGCGGCCGGTTCGTGGAGAAGGGAAAGCGGTGGGTGCCCGACACCGCGCCGCACGCCCGGCGATGGCTCCCCCGCCAGCAGGAACGCTTCGTGTCGCTGCAGGCGCGCGTCGTCGCCGACTCCGGTCACCGGGTGTGGCAGCGGGCGGCGGCGGTCCACGCCGCCGCCGTGGTCGGCCCGGCCGGACGGGAGCTGGTGCTGCGCCACCTCGACGCGCCCGAGGTGCCGGTGGCCGAGGCGGCGCTCGGCGCGCTGGTCCGGACCGACCGGCCGGACGAGGCGGTCCCGGTGCTGCTCCGGTACGCCGACAGCGACCGGGCGCGCGTCGCGCTGTACGCCGCGGGGCGGGCCGCACGGCACGTCCCACCGGCCCGGCTCGCCGAACTGCTGGGCGGGGTGCTGACCGGCGCCGCGAAGGTCACCAGCCGCAAGGAGGCCGCCCGGCTCCTGGCCCGCTACGCGCCGGTGGACGTGCTGGCGACGCTCGCCGACACGTACGCCGACCCGGAGACGCACCGCGACGTGCGGGCGGCGATCGTCTCCGCTGCCCGGCAGCGGCTCGGGCCCGAGGCGAGCTGGACCGTGCTGCGGGCGGCGGTGCACGCCGGCCGCGAGGAGCGGCGGGCGGTGCTCGGCGCGTACCCGTCCGGGATCTCGGAACGCCACCGCCGCGCCTACGCGGCGCTGCTCGTGGCGGCGTGCCGGGCCGCGGACCGGGAGGTCCGGCGGGCCGCGTTCGCCGCGCTCGGGGAATGGTGGCCGTGGCTGACCGGCGTCACCGACCTGGTCGTGGACCGGCTCACCGACCCGGACGAGACGACGCCGAGCATCGGGGTGGCGAACCTGCTGCGAGCCGGTGGTGACACGGTCTTCCGGGCCGCGCTGGAGCGGCTGGTCCAGCGGGACGCGGCCGACGACGATCCGGGCGGTCCGGTGACCGACCGGCCCGCCCGGCGGCGGATCGAGCTGCTCGCGATCGGTGCGGCTCTGTGGTCCGCCAGCCGGCCCGCCGGCGCCGACCGGGCCGGGCTGGTCGCGGCCGCGCGGTGGCTCGCCGGCCGGGAGGGCTTCATGGGTACGGCCACCCGGCTGCTCGTCGACCTCGGCCGGCTGGACAACCTGGACGAGGTCGCCGCGCTCTGCGCCGGCCGCCCGGTGGTAGCGGTCCGCACCGCCGAACACGTCGGCCACCGGCTGCGCGACCTGCGGCAGCGGCCCGACCCGGCGGTACTCGCCGACACGGTGGCCCACCTCGGCGGGCGCGGCGACCTCGCCGGCGGGCTGTTCGCGGTGGCGCTCGTCGCACACGGGTCGGAGTTCGGCTGGAAGACGCCGTGGCGGGACCTGCTGATCGGGTTGCGCCGCCATCCGGACACCGACGTGCGGGAGGCGGCGTACACGCTCGACATGAGCTGACCAGGCCGGACGTCGCCCTATGCTCGGGGCGTGACGCTTCAGCGGATGGACCACGTCAGCGTCGTGGTGGACGACCTGCCGGCCGCGATCGCCTTCTTCACCGAACTCGGCATGGAGGTGGAGGGCGAGATGCCGGTCGAGGGGGCCTGGGTGGACCGGGTCAACGGCATCGACGGCGTGCGTGTCGACATCGCGATGATGCGGACGCCGGACGGCCACGGCAAGCTCGAACTGACGCGGTTCCGGGCGCCGGCACTCGTCGCCGCCGAACCGCCGGCCGCGCCGCCGAACACGCTCGGCCTGCGGTCGGTCATGTTCGCCGTCGACGACGTCGACGACACGGTGGCCCGGCTGCGGGCCCACGGCGGTGAGCTGATCGGTGAGGTGGCGGACTACGGGGACGTCTACCGGCTCTGCTACCTGCGCGGCCCGGCGGGCGTCATCGTGGCGCTGGCCGAGCAGCTGAGCTGACGCCTACCGCGCGTCGACCGCGGCCAGCACTGTCATCGCCTCGCGTTCGCGTACGGCCAGGTCGGTGAGGACCGCCGACGCGCGGGTCAGGTGGACCGCGTCGCCGGTCCGCCCGGCGGTGGCGATGTGGTCAGCGACGGCGGTCCACAGCGGCGCGATGTCGGCGTACATCAGCTGCGCCCGGCGCAGGTGGGCGTCGCCGGTGACGGTGGCGGCCTCGGCGAGGAAGTCCCGGTACATGGCGCGGAACAGCGCGCCGCCGGTGCCGCCGCGTTCCATCAGCGTCGCGGCGAGCGGCAGGTCACGTGCCGAGTCGGCGGCGCGGTCCAGCCAGCGGGTCACCCGGGCGGCGGCGGTGGCGATCCCCCGGTGGCCGAGGTTGGCGATCGGCGGGCCGAGGAACGCCCCGGCGTTGGCGCGTACCGCCGCGCGGATCGCCGTGCCCAGGTCCGGCGGGCCGCCGGGCGCGGTGAGCGTGTACGACAGGTGGCGCGCGGTCATCGGCCCCCGCGCGGCACGGGCCCGGGCCAGGCTGTCCAGCGTGGTGGTCACCGCGCCGCCCTGCTGGGCGGTGTCGACCAGGTGGGCGTGGGTGTCGTCGTAGCCGTAGATGGCGACGGTGTGCCCGCCGAAGTGGACCCGGGTGGTGAAGTAGTCCAGGTGGTACGAGTCCAGTTGCAGGCCGACCGGCTGCCCGGCGTCCAGCGCGTCGGTGACGTCGCGCCACGCCTTCGCCGCCGACGTCGTCTCCCGTACCCGAAGGTCCAGGCCGAGGCGGTCGGCGGCGGCGCGGGTCACGCACAGCGGCTTGGTGCGCCCGCCGAGGAACGGCACGTCCATGCTCTTGGCGTCCCAGTAGACGAAGCCGAGCCCCTCGCCGAGGCCGAACAGCATCGGCTCGGAGAGGTCCAGACCCGCGTGCCGGGTCAGCACGCCGAGCGTGGTGGTCTCGCAGTGCAGTCCGGGGCGCGGCGTCACGTCGTCGAGGATCACGTCGCCTCCTGTTCCGCCGGCTCGGCTGCGGCGTTCGGGGCGGGCGGGGACAGCAGCGGGCGCAACGGCCCGTCGCCGGGGACGCCGGGCATCCGGCGGGCCACCCCGGCGAGCAGGTCGGCGGCCTGGACGCGCGGGTCGTCGCGCGAGTCGGTCATCACCAGCCCGGCCAGCGGCGACGGGCCGGCCGGGTCGCCCGCGGCCAGCGCCGCCTGGAGGCGGCGGAGCCGGTCCTCGGTGAGCGCGCTCTGCTCGTCGTGGATCACCAGCACCCGCCGCCGGCCGGCGCTCCAGTGCAGGACGGTCTCGGCCAGCGCCGGCAGCAGCGGCTCCAGCGGCGGCGGGATCGTCCGGTCGCCCGCGTACAACCGGGCCTGCACCGCTGCCACCCGGGCCGGGTCGAGCGCGTCGAGGACCGCGCCGGCCCGCGTGTCGTCGACGTGGCGCCGCAGCACGTCGCGCGCGGCGACGAACCGCTCGACGCTACGGTCGTCCGCGCGGTCCCGCCGCTTGGTGCGCAGCATCTCGACCACTGCGGCGAGGAAGGCCGCCCAGTCGGGCCCGGCCGCCCGCCCGGCCCGGTGCAGCGCCGCCGCGGCCGGACGCCGGTCACCGGCGAGGCGGGTGCCCGCCGCGTAGGACGGCTCGGCCAGCAGCAGGTCGACGACCCGGGTGGCGAGGAAGAACTCCTTGTCGACGAGGTGCACGTGGGCCCGGCCGCGTAGCGCCGCCAGGAACCACTGCACCGCCTCGGCGGCTTCGCGACGGCGCAGGAACTGCCGGGACTTGACCTCGTCGGGCGAGAACCGGAACCCGGACCGCAGCGTACGGATCAGCTCGGCGGCTTCGTCGCGGCCCAGGTCGACACTGGCGTGGACGATCACCGGGGTGGCCGGGTCGAGCAGGTTGGTGCCGGAGAAGCCGGACTCGTCGCAGGCGATCTCCACGACCGGTCCGGTCACCGCGCCGGGCGGCGGCAGCCCGCCCTGAAGCGGCAACCTGGTGGTGGACGTGCCCCCGGCCATGCCGACATGTTCACCCGCCGGGCGCGCCGGGGCCAGCAGATTCGGCCACGCCGGCGTCATTCCAGCGGCCGGTAGATCGCCGCGAGTCGCGGCAGACGGGCGCGCATCTGCTCGTCGTCGTCGAAGTCGAAGTCCTCCCCGGCCGGGTCGGCCGGCGATGGGCCGGGAGCTGCCCGGTCGGCGGCGTCGAGCGCCTCCCAGAACGCGTCCGTGCCACCGCCGGTCGCCGCCGCGTACGCGTCGCCCGCCGCGCCCAGCACCGCCTCGCAGTCGAGCGCGTCGTCGTCCGGGTCGACACCGGCGTCGGCGAGGGAGTCGGGATCGGCGACGGCCCGCTCCCAGACCGCCCGTCCCTGCGCCACCAGCCAGCCGCGGAAGTAGTCGAACCCGTCGTCCGAGCAGCCGCCGCGCATCAGGTAGGCGGCCGCCCACAGATCCCAGCGCCACCCCTCCGACGTCACGTCGTCGTATGCCCGCTCGAAGCCCACGATCGCCGCCGGACTCAGCGCCGACAGCTCCGCCACCAGGTGCCGGGCCACCGCGTCGGCGCCCTCGGCGGTGACCGTCTCGCGGCCTGCGGCGCGGCGCGCCCGCTCCACGATTTCCCAGAACGTCTCCCGATCCACGGCGGGACCGTACGCCGCCCCACCGACAAGCTGTCAGCGGCCGTGTCAGCGCCGTGTCAGGGCGGTGGCGGTACGGCCGCCCATGGTGGTCGCATGACGAGTTCAGCGATAGCGGTCTCCGGGCTGCG
The DNA here is from genome assembly GCF_018070405.1 of Micromonospora sp. D75. Taxonomy (NCBI): domain Bacteria; kingdom Bacillati; phylum Actinomycetota; class Actinomycetes; order Micromonosporales; family Micromonosporaceae; genus Micromonospora; species Micromonospora sp. D75. Next base: position 1,761 of record NZ_JAGPXV010000121.1, on the reverse strand, counting down.
CAAGGCGTACAAGGACAAGGTGGTGCTCGACGGCATCGACCTGGACGTCCCCGCCGGCACGATCTTCTCCCTCCTCGGCCCGAACGGGGCCGGCAAGACCACGACCGTGAACATCCTGACCACGCTGATCCGCGCCGACGCCGGATCGGTGCGGGTCGCCGGGCACGACGTGGTCACCGAGGCCAGGGCGGTACGCGCGGCGATCGGCGTGACCGGGCAGTTCGCGGCGGTGGACGAACTGCTCACCGGGCGGGAGAACCTGCAACTGATGGTCGACCTCGGGCCGCGCAACCGGGTGACCGGCAAGCGGGTCGTCGCCGAACTGCTGGAACGGTTCGACCTGGTCGAGGCCGCCGACAAGCTGGTGTCGACGTACTCCGGGGGCATGCGCCGCAAACTGGACCTCGCGATGACGCTGGTCGGCGAGCCGCGGATCATCTTCCTGGACGAGCCGACGACCGGGCTGGACCCGCGCAGCCGCCGGACCATGTGGTCGATCATCAGGGAGCTGGTCGCCGGCGGCGTGACAGTCTTCCTCACCACCCAGTACCTCGACGAGGCCGACCGCCTCGCCGACCGGATCGCGGTGCTCGACCAGGGCCGGCTGGTCGCCCAGGGCACGCCGGAGGAGCTGAAGCGCCGGATCCCCGGCACGCACGTGCGGTTGCGGTTCGGCACCGGCGCCGAACTGGACGCGGCGGCGCTGGTGCTGCCCGACGCGGTACGCGACGAGGAGGCGCTGGCCCTGCGCGTGCCCACCGACGGCGGATCCGCCTCGTTGCGCGCCCTGCTCGACCGGCTCGACGCGCACGCGATCAGCGCCGACGACCTGTCCGTGCAGACCCCCGACCTCGACGACGTCTTCCTGGCCCTGACGGGCCGTACCCCGGAGGTGGCCGCCAAATGAGCCGCAACCATTCGGTCGTCATGCTGCGCCGCAACCTGACGCACCTGCGCCGCAACCCGACCTCGGTGTTCAACGCCGTGCTGATGCCGATCATCGTGATGCTGATGTTCGTGTACATGCTCGGCGACGCGTTCTCCGTCGGCGTCGACTACGTCGACTACGCGACGCCGGGCCTGATGCTGCTGGCGGTCTGCTACGGCCTCGGCGGCACCGCGACGTCGGTGAACTCCGACATGACGAAGGGCATCATCAACCGGTTCAAGGTCATGCACGTGTCCCGGGGCGCGGTGCTGACCGGCCACGTCGTGGCCACCGTGCTGACGAACGTCCTCGCGGTCGCGGCCCTGGTCGGGGTGGCGTTCCTGCTCGGCTTCCGCCCGGCGGGCGAGCCGCTGCACTGGCTCGGCGTGGCCGGCGTGGTGGTGCTGCTCAGCGTCGCGGTCAGCTGGTTCACCGTCGCGCTGGGCCTGTTCGCCAAGTCGCCGGAGTCGGCGGGCATGGCCTCCGTGCCGCTGGTCCTGCTGCCGTTCTTCAGCAGCGCGATCGTGCCCGCCGACAAGATGGGGCCGGGCCTGCGGCAGTTCGCCGAGTACCAGCCGTTCACGCCGATCATCGAGACGCTGCGCGGCCTGCTCGAGGGCGCGCCGTCGGCCGGCGACGTGATCCCCGCGCTCGCCTGGTGCGCCGGCATCGCTGTGGTCGGCTACCTGTGGGCGCGGTCCACGTTCACGAAGCGAGCGTGACCTCGACCAGTCGCTCCCAGCCGGTCTCCCGGCCCTGCGCGACCGCCTCGGCGAACCCCGCGTCGCCGAGGCGGTCGCGCGCCGCCGCCTCGAGCCGGGGCACGTCCGCGC
>NZ_JAGPXV010001162.1:0-548 GCF_018070405.1 Micromonospora sp. D75 | reverse complement strand
AGCCCCGCGGCTGGGACGCGGCCGGGACGCGGCCGGGACGCGGCTGAGACGCGGCCGGGACGCGGGGCTAGAGGGGGGCGGACTCTCGCAGGGCGAGGTGGTGAGGGGTCACCAGCTCGCGGGGTGGGGAGTCGCGGTCGGGGCCGAGACGTCCGGCCAGCAACTCGACCGCCAGGCGGGCGATGCGTTCCTTGTCGGGGGCGACTGTGGTCAGCGTCGGGATCGAGAAGCGGCCGTCCTCGATGTCGTCGAAGCCGGCCACCGCGACGTCCTCGGGCACGCGCAGGCCCGCCTCGTGCAGGGCGCGCAGCGCGCCGAGCGCGAGCGTGTCGTTGAAGCAGAAGACGGCGTCGGGGCGTACCCCGGTGGCGAGCAGGTGCCGCATGGCGGCGGCGCCGTCCGCGCGGTGCCAGGCCGGCGCGGGCGCCACCAGGCGGTCGTCGTACGCGATGCCGGCCTCGGCCAGCGCGGCGGTGTAGCCGGCCAGGCGGAGCCGGGCGCTGGCGCCCTCGGGGGTGCGCTGGGAGCCGATCGCGGCGATCCGGCGG
>NZ_JAGPXV010001161.1:0-549 GCF_018070405.1 Micromonospora sp. D75 | reverse complement strand
GTTATACACCAGCACGCTCTGCACCTCGTGGCTCACCCCGTCCCACGTATGCAGCGGGTGGCGCATGGTGTAGCTCATCACCGACTTTGCTTTGTCGAGCATGAGTTTGCGCGTGGCCGTGGGCGCAGTAAAGGCTGACAAACTTAGCAGGCCAGCCACAAAAACGGTTAGGACTAGGGTTGACGATTTCATTTGACTGGCGTTAGAATTTGATGGCGATAACCGACAGGGCGTAGGCTCCGAACGTGGCGTAGGCGGCTGCGCGGTGGTAGGGTTTGAGGTCGGGGCGCTGCTGAATGGAACCCGCCAGCACGTTGGTGGCAATCATACCCGTGATATGGACGATGGCTAAGTATTTGTGCAGTTTAATCGAACTGTACCCCCGTCGGTCGCTAATCATTTTGGGCGGGGCCGTGAGCGACAGCAGCGCAGTGGTGGCGTAGGTGACGTTCACCCCGCTGGCGAGCGCACCGTGCAGGTTAAGAAGCCGGTTGTACTGATCGCCCTGTGCCGTGTAGAGTTTGCCCCCTACGACGCCCTGAGCCAGAA
>NZ_JAGPXV010001160.1:0-550 GCF_018070405.1 Micromonospora sp. D75 | reverse complement strand
GCGTACCCCTGGCGTGGCTGCTGGCCCGCGTGGAGTTCCCCGGGCGGCGGCTGGTCCGGGCGCTGGTCACCGTGCCGCTGGTGCTGCCGCCGGTAGTAGGCGGCGTGGCGCTGCTGCTGGTCTTCGGCCGGCGCGGGCTGATCGGCTCGTGGCTGGACGAGACGTTCGGCGTGACGCTGCCGTTCACCACCGCCGGGGTGGTGCTGGCCGAGGCGTTCGTGGCCATGCCGTTCCTGGTCATCGCCGTCGAGGGGGCGCTGCGCGGCGCCGACCCCCGGTACGAGGAGGCCGCCGCCACGCTCGGCGCCGGGCGGTTCACCACGTTCACCCGGGTCACGCTGCCGCTGGTCGCCCCGGGCGTGGCGGCCGGGGCGGTGCTCTGCTGGGCCCGCGCGCTCGGCGAGTTCGGCGCCACCATCACGTTCGCCGGCAACTATCCGGGCCGCACCCAGACCATGCCGCTGGCTGTCTACCTTGCGCTGGAGACCGACCTGCAGGCCGCGATCGTGCTGAGCCTGATTCTGCTCACCGTCTCGGTGGTCATCCTCGC
>NZ_JAGPXV010001159.1:0-552 GCF_018070405.1 Micromonospora sp. D75 | reverse complement strand
GGATGACACCGCTGATGAGGTTGAACCAGAACCTGAAGTACCGGCGGATGATACCGCTGATGATATTGAGCCAGAACCTGAAGCGCCCATCGATGATGAGATTACCGGCGCGGGACTGACCCTGGTATCTGGGGAGGTGAAAGCGTCCAGCTGGTACCAACGTATTGCCCTGACGCTGACGAATCACTATTCGCAGTCCGTCGATATTAATCAGTTGAAATTAAGTTTCACCGCGACAGCGCATCCCGATCCGTACAGCCCATTTAGCGGCACCATGCTGGGGAATCAGGCGGTAACGCTGGCCAGCGATGGCGGTTGGCCGATTGAAAAAAATACCATCACAATCAATAACGACGGCGAGTATCTGTTGGCTTCCGGTAAATCGGCGGTGCTGGAGTTTTATCTTTCGGCCACGCAAACGCCCGTCGCGCTTAGCGATCTGACGGCGACGCTGGCCCATGATCCTGGACGCCAGGGGCAAATCATTGTGCAATTCCCGACGCAGGCGCAGAGCACCTCGCTGAAGCCGGAGATTGAGCTGCAGTATCCGGA
>NZ_JAGPXV010001158.1:0-554 GCF_018070405.1 Micromonospora sp. D75 | reverse complement strand
GCCCGCCCCCTGGCCTACCTGGACGTCGGCGCCCCCGGCGCGGACGCCGCCCGGGGCCTGGCCCAGGCCACCGGCTCCGCGTTGCTCGTGCGCCCCGACCCCGGCGCGCTCCCCACGCCGGCCCGGCCCCCGCTGGTGCCGCCCACTGACGGCTGGCGGATGCGGGCCCCGGGCGGCGGGCACGGCCTGGGCGCGGAACGCGACCTGCTGATCGGGCTCGGCGCCGGGCGGGTCGACCCGCCCGGCGCCGACGGCCGGTGGCTGCGCCACGACAGCGTCGGCGGGATCCCGGTGGACGTGCTCCAGGCCCCGCTCGCCGTGCCGGGCGACCCGCGGCCCACGCTCTGGCTGGACGCCGACGCCCGCCTGCACCGGCTCGCCGGACGGCTGGCCGACGGCACCCCGGTCACCGTCGAGCTGAGCCGCGCGGACCGGCCCACGCTGCACCCGGTGGACGCCCTCGGCGGCCGGCCCGGGCAACCCCGTGACCTCACCGACGACGAGGCCGAGCGGCTGGCCGCGCTGCCCGCCCGCCTGCGCGCCGTCGGCGGCGC
>NZ_JAGPXV010001157.1:0-554 GCF_018070405.1 Micromonospora sp. D75 | reverse complement strand
GGCCGGAAGCGGTGGCGAGCAGGCGGTCGGCGGCCTCGCGTACCCCCTGGTGGTTCCCGCCGAGCCGGGCCAGGCTCAGCTCCACGGCGGCGGCCAGCCGGCGGAACCGGTCGCGGCGCGGCGCGGGCAGGTCGTCGGCGTGGGCCAGCGCCCGCCGCAGCTGCCCGTCGGCGGCGGCCGGATCACCGGCGTACGCCCGCTCGGCGGCGGCGGCCAGCGCCAGCTCGGGATCCTGGCGGACCTGGTGCGCCGGCGGCTCCGGCGGGGCCGGCGCGGCGGCCAGCGACTCCAGTTGCTCCGGCCGGGGCGGGCCGTCCGGCACCGGTGGCGGTGGTCCCTCGTCCGGGTCGTCGACCGCGGCCGTCCGCAGGGCCGCCGCCAGGTAGCCCCAGAGCCGCCGTGCCGTGTCGCCCTCACCCACCGTCACCCAGGCCGGCGCCGGGCCGTCCCGCTCCGCCCGCGCCCAGGTGGACAACACGGCCGTCTTGCCCCAGCCGGCCGGCGCGAGCAGGAGCGTCACCGGCCCGCTCGCGCCCCGCTCCACCCGCTCCACC
>NZ_JAGPXV010000120.1:0-11795 GCF_018070405.1 Micromonospora sp. D75 | reverse complement strand
CCCTGGAGGGACGCCCGCCGTCGTAGGCCGGGCCGGCCCGCGCAGTGCGGCGACCGCCACCGCGAGACCACCGGCGGTGGTGGCTTCCACCCATGATCGGCTGTCCTCTGTCGTCGCTGCGGCATGACACGATGGCCGTGCCCTGCGCCGCCGGTGGCCGGGCACGACACTGATGGAGTCGGGATGTCAGAACTGGCCGGCACGCCGGTGCCAGGATTGGCGAAGCTGTGGACGCACGACCCGGTCACCGCCGGCCGGTATCGGCTGCTCGGCCGGCTGGGCGCGGGTGGGCAGGGGGTCGTCTACCTCGGTGAGGACGACGCTGGAGACCGCGTCGCGGTCAAGATGGTCAACGTCGACCTGACTGATCCACGGGCGCGGTCGCAGTTCGTGAAGGAGATCGCCGCCGCGCGCCGGGTCGCTCCGTTCTGCACCGCGCAGGTGCTCTTCGCCGAGGTCGACGGCGAGCGTCCCTACGTGGTCAGTGAGTTCATCGAAGGCCGGACCCTGCACCGGCACGTCCGCGAACGCGGCCCGGTGACCGGTAACGCCCTGCACCGGCTCGCGGTCGGCACTGTCACCGCGCTCGCCGCGATCCACAGTGCCGGCGTGGTGCACTGCGATCTGAAGCCGGACAACGTGGTGCTGGGCAGGGACGGCCCTAGGGTGATCGACTTCGGCATCGCTCGCGCGCTGGGCGTGACCGAGACGGCGTCCAGCCGGGTCATGGGGACCACCGCGTACATGGCACCCGAGCGGTTCCGCAACGACGCGGTCGGTCCGCCCTGCGACGTCTTCGCCTGGGCGGCCACGATCGCGTTCGCTGCCGGTGGCCGGCCACCCTTCGGCGATGATTCGCTCTTCGCCGTGATGCACCGGGTGCTGCACGATCCGCCCGACCTGCCGGCGTTGCCTCCGGTGCTGGACGAGCTGATCCGGGAGTGCCTGGCGAAGGATCCGGCGGATCGGCCGGGTGCCGAGCAGGTGCTGGTGCGGCTGCTGCGGCAGGACGGCACGGCCACCGTGCCGCTACGTCGGGAGAGCCTGCTCGAGGTCGGCAACGAGACCGCGGGCACGCCGACGCCGAACCATCCCCTTCCCCGGATCACGCCGACGGCACCGCAGCCGCGCCCGACGCAGCCACAGCCACAGCCACAGCCGACGGTGCCGACCCAGGCCCGGCCGACGCAGCCGGCACACCCACGGATGACGACCCAGCCGGCGTACCTGCCGGCGACGGAGCCCGGCGTCGGCGCCGGGTCCGGCGGCGCGTTGCGGCGGCTGCGTCGTGAGGCCCTCGACGCCTGGGGCATCTCGACAGCGCTCTTCCTCGGCTCGGCCGGCGCCGCCGCCGGCTACGTCGCGTCGAGCGCGATCGGCCCGGCCGCCGCAGTCGGGGCGGTCGCCTTCGTCGTGGTCTACCTGGTCCGGCTGCTGGTCGCTACGGCGGTCGGGGGACGGTCCGACCGCCCGTGACGCCGCGGCAGGGGTCCGGGTCGCCGGCTGGCGCCGGATCGATAGGTTGACGGCCACCAGCCGCCCGCCGAGGAGGACGCCCCGATGACCCCATCCGTTACCCGCACGCGGCAGTGGTTGCCCTACACCGCCGCCGTCACCGCCGGGCTGGTGGTCATCGCCGGGGCGTTCGTGTTCGTCCAGCAGCGCGATGCGGGCAGCGAGGTGCCCCGCACCGACTGCGCCACCACCCTCCAGGTCAACTCGTCGACGGAGAAGGCGGCGCTGCTGGTCGACCTGGCCGAGCGCTACAACCGCAGCAGCCGGTCGATCGACGGCGGTGGCTGCGCCCAGGTGCACGTCAGCGCGCTCAACTCGGGCCAGGCCGCCGAGGCGCTGGCCACCGGCTGGACCCACACCGGCCTGCCGCGACCACAGGTCTGGCTGCCGACGTCGAGCCTGTGGACCGGCCAGCTCCGGCTGCTCGACCAAGCCGCCGGGCGAGCACCGCAGACCCCGGACCGCTACCCGTCGATCGCCAACAGCCCACTGGTGATCGCGATGCCGCAGCCCAAGGCCGAACTGATACGCCGGCGCGGGCCGCTGGGCTGGGGGGAGATCCTGGGCCTGTCCGGGCGGGACGGGTGGGCGGGCTTCGGCAAGCCGGAGTGGGGCCGCTTCACCTTCGGCAAGGACAACCCCAACCTGTCCACCTCCGGGCTGGCGGCGACCATCGCCACCTACTACGCGGCGGTGCAACGGTCCAGCGACCTGACCCGGTCCGACCTTGCCGACCCCGCGGTCACCCAGTTCGTCCGCCGGATCGAGGCCAATGTGTCGCACTACAGCGACGATTCGGTGGACCTGCTGCGCAGCCTCGCCGAGGCGGACCTGGCGGGCGGCGCGGGCAGTACGGACGACATGAGCGCCATCGTCCTCCAGGAGGAACTCGTGGACCTCTACAACACGGGTGCGCTGAGCCCTCGGCAGGACGGGCAGGAGCGGGGCCGCAGGCCGAACGTCCCGCTGGTCGCCGTCCACCCCAAGGAGGGCACGTTCAACCTGGACCACCCGTTCGTGGTGCTGCCCTCCGCCGACGAGCGGCAGCGGGCGGCGGCGACCGACTTCCTGGCCTTCCTGACCGAGGACGCCCAGCAGGAGAGCTTCGCCCGCCTCGGCTTCCGGGACCACGAGCGCCGAGCCTCGGCGGAGCTGCTCGCCAACGTCGGCGCCGAGCCCACCGGTGGGCTGAGCTACTTCGAGCCCCCGGACCCGCAGGTGGTCGGCGCGATGCTGGACGGCTGGCGGACGCTCCGCAAGAAGGCCAACATCCTGATAGCCCTGGACACGTCCGGGTCCATGCAGGCGATGGTCGGCACCCGCACCCGCTTCCAGGTCGCCTCAGCAGCGGCGGGCAAGGGCCTCGCGCTGCTCAACACCGAGGACCGGGTGGGTCTCTGGTCGTTCTCCTCGGAGACCCGGAAGCGGCCGACGAGCCCCTACCGGGAGGAGGTCCCTCTCGGCGAGTTCGACCAGAAGCGGATCAACAGCAAGATCGCCGGCCTGCACGTCGACGGCGGCACCGCGCTCTACGCGACGGTCCGGGCCGCACACCGAGAGCTGCTCGACCGGTACGACCCGCAGCGGATCAACGCGATCGTCGTGCTGACCGACGGCAAGAACGAGTACCGGCAGGACAACGACCTGGCCGGCCTGCTCGCCGAGGTCGCCCTCGACCCGCGGCGTCCGGTGAAGGTGTTCTGCATCGCCTTCGACCGGGAGTCGGACTTCGCCACCCTGGACCGGATCGCCAAGGCATCATCGGGCAAGGCCTTCGACGCGACCGATCCGGCCAAGATCGACGAAGCGTTCGTGAAGCTGGTCAGCAGCTTCTGACGCCGACGCGCCCCGCTCGCCACGAGCCCGCGGCGCGACCGACGGTCTCCGCAGCCCCGCCGGTGAACAGCGCCGGCCGGAACACCGGTCCGGTCCGCCGACACCCTAACCTCGGCGTACAACGAGTGCCGGGCCTCCGGGATGACCAGCAGGTCGCCCTCCCCACCGGTCCACGGCTGATCCGGCGCGACCAGCCGGACCCGCCCCCGCAGTACCTGGAGCGTCGCCTCACCGGTCAGGCTCCCGGTGCGACGACCAACCGCTCCGCGGCGACCTGCACCGCGTCGGTGCGTACGACGCCGGCGAACTCGCGGGCGCGGGCGGCCACCTCCGGCCGCAGCGCGGCGCCCAGAGCCTCGGTCAGTGACTCGACGGTCGGCACGGAGCCGGGGTGTGCGGTGCCGATGCCGAGCGCGGGCACCCGGCGCGCGAAGTAGTGCTGGTCGTACACCTGCGGTACGACGACCTGCGGCGTCCCGGCCCGCGCGGCCGTGGTCGTGGTGCCCGCGCCGCCATGGTGGACCACCACGGCCACCTCCCGGAACAGGTCCTGCTGGTTCACTTCGCCGACCACCAGGCAGTCGGGGGACCGGTCGACCGGCGAGAGCGGTGCCCAGCCCCGGGAGGCGACCAGCCGGCAACCGACCGCGCGCACGGCCCGCACGGCCGTCTCCAGCAGACCCGGGGGTGCGGCGACGCTGCCGAATCCGACGTAGACGCACGGCCCGCCGGCGTCCAGGAAGGCCGTCAGCTCGGCGGGCAGGGCCCGCTTGTCGGGCAGGAGCCACGCGCCCGGTTGGTAGACGGCCGGATCGGCGACGTCCGGCCAGGGTGCCAAGGCCGGGTCGGCGGCCAGCCACGGCCGGTCGGTGTGGATGTGGTCGCTGACGTCGTCGACCGTGCCCAACCCCACCGCCGACCGCAGCGCGTTGAGGGGCGCGGCGAAGGTGTCGTTGACGTGCCGCAGGTTGGCGGCCCACAGGTCGCTGTTGTCGGCCGACGCGGGCGCCGGGACCTCCCCGAGCACCGGCAGCGGCAGCGGGGGGTGGTGGGGTGAGGGAAGGGCCGCCGGGCAGAGCGCCGCGAAGACGTACGGGATGCCGCGCTTCTCCGCCACGGTGCGGGCGGCGATCTGGAGGCCCGTCGACGCGACGAGGACGTCACAGTCCCGGGCTGCGGCCGACAGCACCTCGAACTGGATGCCGATGGAGGACTCGGCGAACTTGCGTACCTGCGCGGGCGAGGGTTTTGGCACGGCGGCCCGCGACCTGGGCGCCGCCGACCTGCGCCAGGGCGGGCCGACGGGCACGAAGGGAATCCTGAAGCTGGCCACCCAGCGGGCGAAGTCGGGCGGGGCGCAGAGGCGGGCCTGATGGCCGAGGGCCGTCAACCGCGACGCGAGCGCCACCAGTGGTTGGACATCGCCACGCGACCCGAGAGTCGACAGCAGTACGCGCACAATACTCGCCTTTCCGTCTTTTACGCCGGATCCGGGCGCGGCTGGGCCAGGCCCGACAGCGTTGTCGGGCCTGGCCGCACCGTCGATCTGCTATCCCCGCGTCGTGGAGCGCCCCGGCACCAGGGCAGCGGGTCGCGCCCTGGCGGCGGTCTGAGTGGGTACCCGGCGCGCGGCACCGGGCGCGGGTCGGAGGGGCCGCAGGATCAGTACGTGGCCGAGCCCCTCGACCGCGCGCAGCTCGGCCGTGCAGGCCGCGGCCTGCGCCTGGCGCAGGTAGTCCAGCGTCTGCGGGTCGGCGGCGCACATCCCCGGCGTCGAGTCGGCGGTGGCGACCAGGTGGACCTCGCCCGCCAGCAGCAGCGAGGCCGAGATGAACTGGCAGAGCTCCGGCCACAGCAGGTACCGCCAGAAGTCCACGCTGATCACCGCGTCCAGGCTGCCCGGCGGCATGGGCGGGGCGACGCCGAGCAGGTGGAAGTTGGTCCGCCCGATGGGTGCGGCGTAGTCGAAGGTCAACGCCGAGGCGGGCAACCCGGAATCGGCGCGGCCGGTGCCGATCCAGAGCGTGCGGTGCCCCCGCACCTGGCCGGCGAGGCGCGCGGCGGCGGGGCCGATGGCGCAGGCCGACCGCTCGACGCACTCGTCGATGAGCGCGCGATAGTGCAGGATCCGCCGGATCGCCTCGTACCCCATGACGGCGGTGAGGAACTCCCACTCCAGGCACGGATAGAGCCGGGCCGCCTGCTGGAAGTTGGCCTTCATCTCCATCCAGTTGCGGGTGATGTTCTTGTGGTGCGGCAGGTGGACGACCCGGGCGTCGTCGTCGTAGCCGAAGTTGACGCCGCCGGGGAGGCTTCGGTCGACGCGGTAGAACAACTCGACGTCCTCCACGCCGTAGCTCAGACCGAACGCCTCGCGGTAGCCACCGACCTGCGCGAAGTGCGCGCTGGACAGCGAGATGTTGTGCGTGTAGGCGATGACCCAGCCGGCCCGGAGCCACTCGCCCCCGTCGTCGGGAAGCCCCGTGGCGAACCGCAGGTCGCCGCCGTGCGGGAAGGCGCGTGCGACCGCGTGCGGCTCGCCGGCCAGCACTGCCGGCAGGTCAGCGAGGCCGATCTCGTCCCGCCGGCCGATCAGCACCGCCGCGTTGCCGGGCACGCTGTGCCAGGCCAGGTGCCGCTCCAGCAGGTCGGGCACCGCCCACGAGTCGGCGTCGAGGAAGACCAGCAGAGGTGCGCAGGAACGGCGCGCCCCCTCGTTGCGGGCGACGGAGCGGCCCTTGCGCTCGGCGAGTTCCAGCACGCGCAGGCGGAGACCGGCGCCCTCGGCGAGCGCCTCGGCGTACCCGTCGGACGAGCCACCGTCCCGGACCACGATCACCTCGAAGCGTTCCGGCGGCAGCGTCTGCCGGGTCAGCGCCCTGAGGGTCAGCGCGAGGCACTGCGGATCCTGGTAGGTCGGCATCACCACGCTCAGCGCCGGAGGGTTGGTGGGCAGCGACATGGCGATCCTCTCCGTCAGACGATCTTGCCGTCAGAGGGCGGCGACACCGTCAGACGATAACGCTCCGCGACGACATCACTACGCATCAATAGGGGTCTATAGGGGTGCACTGTCCCGACACGACAGTCGCCGCCCGACCGGAACCCACCCACGCGCAAAAAGCAGCAGCCGCGACAGGAAGCAGCGGGTTAGATCAGCCCGATTCGGCTGGCGAACTCACGTACGCCTGGCAGGTTGCGGCTGTCGCGGCCGACTGGACGTGTTCGATGAGGTTGGTTCGGGATTCGCGTACCAGTTCGCTGGCATGCTGACGGCCCGGCGCTGGGCCGGGTTCCTCCGTGCTGCTGGTCGGGGCGTGGGGTTGCTGGGTCAGCCGGCGGGTCGCGGCAGTGCGGCGAGGCGGTTGAATGCGCTGGCCCCGCCGACCTGGCCCCGGATCATTCGCGCCACCGCCGGCCGCGACCTCGCCCAGGCACGGGTGTGACGCTCGAGGCAGGCCCGGTTGCGGGGTCGGTGACAGCGGCTCCGGCAGCAGCGACCGCGAGCAGCAGCACGATCCAGAGCGGGACGGCGCCGACGTCGCGCGGTTCGGGTCAGGTGGTGCCGCGGACGACGAGCGTCGTCGGCAACACGGTCGGCTTGGGCGGGTCGTCGCCGCCCTGCAGCATGGCGACCAGCGCCTCGGCGGCGGCCGTGCCGAAGCCGGGCTTGTTCTGGGCGACGGTGCTGAGCCCGGGCGGGATCAGCGCGGCCACCTCGATGTCGTCGAAGCCGACAATCGCAATGTCGTCGGGGATCCGTAGGCCGGCCGCCTGGGCCGCCCGCATCGCGCCGACAGCCATCTCGTCACCGGCGACGAACACCGCGGTAGGGCGGTCGTCGAGGGCGAGCAGCCGGTCCATCGCGGCGTGACCGCCGTCGAGATAGAAGTCTCCCTCGACGACGTGGCCGTCGGCGAGCGGCAGGCCGGCCCCGGCCAGCGCGGCCCGGAAGCCGACGAGCCGTTCGGCTCCCGGCCAGGTTCGCAGCGGGCCGGTGATGGTGGCGATGCACCGGTGGCCGCGTTCGACGAGGTGGCGCACGGCGAGCGCCGCGCCGCCGGCATTGTCCGAGGTGATGTAGGTCGACGTCGGGCCGTCGACCCGCAGGTCGAGAGCGACGCACGGCACCTGGGCTTCGACGAGGGCGAGCACGGCCGGGTCCCGGGTGCCGTTGTCGATGATGACCGCGCCGTCGAGGTTGTGCTGGCGGACGGCGCGCACGTATCGCTGCCCGTCGTCGGGCCCCACCGCGTCGTGGCCGGCGAGCATGAGCAGGTTCAGCCCGTGCGCGCTGAGCGCCGTCTTGAGCGCGACGAGGATCTCCTGCAGGAATGGGTGGCGCCACCCAGGTCGGCGATGGTCGGTGTCCCATACCAGGCCCACCATGTTGGATTTCTTCGTGGCGAGCGTCCGGGCCGACCCGTTCGGCAGGTAGCCGATCTCGGCGGCCAGGTCGAGGATGCGCTGGCGGGTGTGCTGGCTGACGACCTCGGGGGTGTTGAAGACGCGGGACACGGTGGCGACGGACACGCCGGAGCGGCGCGCCAACTCCCTGATAGTGGCCAATGTGGTGCCTTCTCTGTAACCGGTTTCACGACCGTAGCGCCAGCGATGTCCGTAGGTCAACCCGCATCGAACGTTATCGTTTCGTAACTTGACACCCCCTAGCCGAACCCGTTCACACTTCCCAGGAAAGGCGCTCGCCGGGCGGTCACCCGCAACTCGGCCGGCATCCGATCTTCATCCAACTCCACCCACCCCCACCACCATCGCTTCGCCGACAATGTAACCGGTTTCAGGTAACCGGTTACATCGCACGAAAGGGTTCCCTGGCATGCACCCAAAACGACTGTTGCGACTGGCGGCGGCCACCCTGGCCGCCGGAGTACTGCTGACCGCGTGTGGCACCGGCACCGAGGGAGGCTCCGGCGGCGGCAACGAAAAGATCACCCTGAACGTCAACCTGTTCGGCAACTTCGGGTACCAGGACCTGTACGCCGAGTACCAGAAGTCGCACCCGAACATCACGATCCAGGAGCGCACGGCCGCCTACAACGACCATCACCGCGACCTGATCACCCACCTGGCCACCGGCTCCGGCGCGGGCGACATCGAGGGCGTCGACACGGGCTTCATCGCACAGATGCGCGAGCGGGGCAACCTCTTCGTCGACCTGGGCAAGGACCGCCAGTCCGAGTACCTCGACTGGAAGTGGGCGGCGTCGCTGGCCAAGGACGGCAAACAGATCGGGTACGGCACCGACGTCGGCGGCCTGGCCATCTGCTATCGGCGTGACCTGTTCGAGAAGGCCGGCATGCCCTTCGACCGCGACCAGGTGTCGGCCGCCTGGGGCAGCGGCTGGGACCAGTACATCGAGTTCGGCAAGCGGTACGCGGCGAAGGCCCCGGCCGGCAGCGCCTTCTTCGATGGCGGAGGCCAACTGTTCAACGCCATCATCGGCCAGGCCCCGGTCGGGTACTACAACGAGGACAACGCCATCGTCGTGGGCACCAGCCCCGATGTCCGAAAGGCCTGGGACCTGACGGTGAAGGCGATCCAGAGCAACCTGTCGGCCAAGCTGATCGGCAGCTCGCAGGAGTGGAACAACGGCTTCGCGAAGGACCAGTTCGCCACCATCGCGTGTCCGGCCTGGATGATGACCAAGATCAAGGACCAGGCGAAGCACGCCGCCGGCAAGTGGGACGTGGCGAGCGTCCCGGGCGGCGGCGGCAACTGGGGCGGCTCGTACCTCACCGTTCCCAAGCAGGGCAAGCACATCGAGGAGGCCAAGAAGCTCGCGGCGTGGCTGACCGCCCCGGAACAGCAGGCCAAGGTGTTCACCGCGCGGGGCAACCTGCCGTCCATCCCGGCTCTGTACGACAAGCCCGACATTGCCCAGTACAAGGACGCCTTCTTCAACAACGCACCGGTGGGTCAGCTCTTCACCACCGCGGCGAAGCAGCTCAAGCCCCAGTACCAGGGCCCGCGAGCCGGAGACGTGCAGACCACCATCCGCGACGCCCTCGTCCGCATCGAACAGGGCAAGCAAAGCTCCGACGAGTCCTGGAAGCAGATGGTCAGCGACGTCGAGCGCCTCGCCAAGTAACTCGACCCGCGCCGCCGGCGGTCGCCCGTGACCGCCGGCGGCGCCCGGCGACGAAGGATCGACGATGGCCACCTACCTCCACCAGGCCCGGCGGGCCGGCCTGAGCCGGCTCGACACCAAGGGCTCGCCCTACCTCTACATCCTGCCGTTCTTCCTGCTGTTCGGCGCGTTCGGGCTGTTCCCGCTGCTGTACACGGCGTACGTCTCGTTCAACGACTGGGACCTGCTCGACTCCGGGTCGCACCGCTGGGTCGGCCTCGCGAACTACCGCGAGATGCTGCAGGACGCGTACTTCTGGAACGCCCTGGGCAACACACTCAGCATCTGGGTGCTGTCCACCGTGCCGCAACTGCTCGCCGCGCTCTGGATCGCCCACCTGCTCAACCACCGGCTGCGGGCCCGCACCGCGCTACGGATGGGCGTGCTGCTGCCCAACGTCACCTCGATCGTGGCGGTGACGATCGTCTTCACCCAACTTTTCGGCCGCGACTTCGGCATGGTCAACTGGGCGCTCGGCCTCGTCGGCATCGGCCCGATCGACTGGCAGGCCAACACCTGGAGCTCCCACCTGGCCATCTCGTTCATCGTCGCCTGGCGGTGGACCGGCTACAACGCCCTCATCTACCTCGCCTCGATGCAGGCGATTCCGCACCACCTGTACGAGGCCGCCGACCTCGACGGCGCGTCGCAGGCTCAGCAGTTCAGGCGGATCACCGTCCCAATGCTGCGGCCGACGATCATCTTCACCACGGTGATCTCGACGATCGGCGGCCTGCAGATCATGGCCGAACCCCTGCTGTTCGCCAGCTCCCAGACGCCCACCGGCGGCTCCGACCGGCAGTTCCAGACCGTCGCCCTGTTCATGTACGAGCAGGGGTTCCGGGAGTTCCGCTTCGGCTACGCCTCGGCGGTCGCCTGGACGCTCTGTCTGGTCATCGCCATCTTCGCGATCATCAACTTCCTGCTCACCCGGCGCATCGCCAAGGACGAGGACTGAGGAGAACGCCGTGACCACCCTCGCGGACCCCGTACAGACCGGCACCACGCCCTCGCCGCCGCCACGCCGGTCCCACCGGCGCCGGAGCTTCGGGTACCCACGCAAGGCCTCGGTCTGGAGCTACGGCGCCCTGCTGGCGGTCGTGGCCGGGTCGGTCTTCCCGCTCTACTGGTCCATCGTCGTGTCCTCGCAGACCAGCGACGCCGTCACGAAGGTGCCGCCGGCCCTGGTGCCCGGCGGGCACCTCTTCGACAACATCGCGCGCGTGTTCGACACGACCGACTTCGGCCGGGCCCTGGTGAACTCCTTCATCGTCAGCGGCTCGATCACCGTCTCCGTGGTGTTCTTCTCGACCCTGGCCGGGTTCGCCTTCGCCAAACTGCGGTTCCGAGGCCGAAAGGCGCTTCTCGTCGTGGCCATCGCGACCTCGATGGTGCCGCACCAGCTCGGCATCATCCCGCTGTACATCCTGATGGCCGACCTCGGCTGGACCGGGCGCCTCACCGCCGTGATCGTGCCCGGGCTGGTAACCGCGTTCGGCGTCTTCTTCATGACCCAGTACCTCGGCCGCGCCGTGCCCGACGAACTGCTGGAGGCCGGCCGCGTCGATGGGTCCAGCACGTTCGGCCTGTACTGGCACATCGTCCTGCCGGCGGCCCGCCCCGCCGCGGCGGTGCTCGGGCTGTTCACCTTCATGCAGGCGTGGAACGACTTCTTCTGGCCGCTGGTCGTGCTGCAGGACAACGCGACCGTGCAGGTGGCGCTCTCCGCACTGGCCAGCGGCTACACCACCGACTACACCCTGACGCTGACCGGCACGTTGCTCGCCACGCTGCCGATCCTCGTCGTCTTCATGCTCCTCGGCCGGCATCTCGTCGACGGCATCATGCAGGGGGCGGTGAAGGGATGACCACCACATCCCAAGGCGCCGCCGCGGCCGCAACCCGGCCGGACCTGCCCGAGCTGCCGGACCTGCCGGCCGGCTTCATCTGGGGCGCGGCCACCGCGGCGTACCAGATCGAGGGGGCGGTCGACGAGGACGGCCGCGGGCCGTCGATCTGGGACACCTTCTGCCGCCGCCCCGGTGCCGTCGACGACGGCACCTCCGGCTCGGTCGCCTGTGACAGCTACCACCGCTGGCGGGAGGACGTGGACCTGCTGGCCGGCCTCGGCGTGGACGCCTACCGTTTCTCGGTCGCCTGGCCACGGGTCATGCCGGCCGGGCGGGGCGCGGTGAACCGGCGGGGCCTCGACTACTACGACCGGCTCGTCGACGCCCTGTGCGGGCACGGCATCCGGCCGTTCGTCACGCTGTACCACTGGGATCTGCCCCAGGCG
>NZ_JAGPXV010000012.1:0-24794 GCF_018070405.1 Micromonospora sp. D75 | reverse complement strand
CCACCTGGCACGCGGCGCTGCCCGGCTACGTGGCGCGGCTGCTCGCGATCTGCGAACGGTACGCCCCGGGCGCCGGTGACCTCGTCGCGGACGCGGTGCCGCTGCCGCCGCCCGGCATCGAGGCGCACTTCGGCATCACCGGCGGGCACATCCACCACGTCGACAACACGGTGTCGTTCACCGACCGGATGCCGTACGCGACGGGTGTGGACGGCGTGTACGCGGGCAGCGCCGGCTGCCACCCGGCGGGCAGCGTGATCGGCGCGGCCGGGCACAACGCGGCCCGCCGCATCCTCGCCGACATGTAAGGAAGGGCCCCTTATTAACGCCTCCGGTAGAGGAAGGGCCCCTTCTTAACAACCGCTCACGGCGTGTCGGGCGCCTCCTGGCCGGCGGGCGGGAGATCGCCCGGACCGCGCACCAGGTAGACGCCGACCAGCAGCAGGTACGCCAGCAGGCTCAGCAGCGGGTCGATGAACACGATGGCGAACGCGACCAGGTAGAGCAGCGGGCCGAGCCGGAACCGGCGGGCCACCGCGCTCGCCAGCCTCGGGTCCAGATCCGCGTGCAGCAGCCCGCGGCGGCGCGCCCACCACCAGCTCAGGTTGAAGAAGAGCGCCTCGCCGAGCACCACGCCCACGTACAGCGCGGCGGTCAGCCGCTGGTCGCGCACGGTGCCGCGCAGGTTGTCCGCGAGCAGGTCGGCGGTGAACGGGATCGCCGCCACGAACATCAGCAGCAGCAGGTTCAGCACCAGCAGCATCTGGTCGACCCGGCGGACGTAGCGCCACATGTTGTGGTGGGTCAGCCAGACCTGGCCGACGATGGCGAAGGTGATCACGTACGCCAGGTAGGCCCGCCACTCCTGCACGAGCACCGCGGCCAGCCCGTCGTCCTGCGGCAGGTCCGGGTCGAACGCCAGCAGCTCGACGGCCATCAGGGTGAGCACGATGGCGATCACCGCGTCGCTGAACGCCTCCACCCGCGAGGCGTCCCGCGCCATCTCGCTGCCGCGCCCGAACCGGTACACCGGTTCCCTGTCCGCACCCGTCACGCCGCCCCCTCACGACCGATGGTCGCGTGCCGGGGGCGGCGTGCGGGGCGAAACCGTCAGACGGCCGGCGTCGAGGTCTCCGCGTCCGCGCGGTGCGCCCGGATCTTGTGCCCGACGCTGGTCAGGCAGCGGCCGCTGGCCAGGTCGAACTTCCAGCCGTGCAGCTGGCAGGTCAGCTGGTCGCCGTCGACGATGCCGAACCGGCTCAGGTCCGCCTTCAGGTGCGGGCAGCGCCGCTGCACCACCCAGCCGTCGAGCGTGATGTCCTCGGCGTCGACGGCCCGCTCGTGCTCGTCGTACCAGCCCTCGGCGTACTGGAGGCGCTCCTCGGAGAGGCACTTGAAGAAGGCGTAGACGAACTCGTTGTACTGGCCGATGCGGGCCGCCGAGAAGCGGCACGACAGGAACAGCGAGTTGACCCAGTCGACCTCGCCGATGTGCAGCAGGTGCTCGATCAGCGCCCGCTCGGTACGGAAGCGGTAGCGGACCTTCTCGTCCGCGTACGGCCGGACCTCCTTGCCCGGGAAGTCCACCACGATGGATTCGACCTCGGAGCCGTCGTAGCCGACCAGGTCGAAGCGGACCGGCCCGCCGACGCCCTTGGCCAGGTAGATCGACTCGTCCAGCAGCGGCTCGATCCGGCGCTTCATCTCACCCAGCACGTCGACCTCGGGGTGCCGCCAGGACGCCTTCTCGGCCTCGATGACGCCGCGCTTGCGCTCCCGCATCTCCTCCAGGTGGGCGACCTTGTTCGCGAAGAACTCCTCCACCGGCACCGGGTGCGTGGTGGTCGCGCCCTCGGTGGTGATCTCCGAGACGCTGCCCGGCAGCAGCACGATGCCGTTGGTGCCGCCGACCTTGGCGTACTCGGACAGGAACACCGACTGGTCGGGGAAGATGTTGCCCTCGTCGCCGAAGATGTCGTTGAACTGCCACAGCTCGTCGTCGAGGAAGCACGGCGGGCCGGCGATCGGGAAGACGTGGTCGGCCTTCAGGTCGTCGATGTAGCGCCACGTGCGGTCGAACTGCCGGTCCCGCTTCTGCTTGCCGAACGCGGTCTTCGCCGACTGCGGCAGCTCGTAGACCATCGGGTACCAGATCGCGCCGGAGAACTGCAGCATGTGCGCGTGCACGTGGCCCAGCTCGGCGAAGACGCTCAGGTCGGTCGGGCGGGCGTCGTTCTGGTTGAGCAGCCGGACGCCGTCGTACTCGACCCAGAGCGAGGAGTCGCCGATCGGGCCGTCGGTTGGGCTGGTCAGCGCCTGGATCATGATCTTCAGGCCGCCGGGCAACTCCACGACCTGCTCGTTCGGGGCCTTGAGGAACTTGGTGAAGCCCAGCTCCCGGAACTCGTCCTCCATCTCCGAGGTGGGGAACTCGGGGAGCAGGACGGTGGCGTCCTTGGACACGAAGTCGCGCAGGTGCTTGGCGTCGAAGTGGTCCCGGTGCAGGTGCGACACGTACAGGTAGTCGACCTGGCCGAGGGTCTCCCAGTCGAGCAGGGAATTGTCCGGGAAGGGGAACCACGAGGCGAAGTAGGCGGGATTGACCCACGGGTCGCACAGGATGCTGCCCGCGGCCGTGTCGATCCGCATGCTGGCATGGCCCGTACCGGTCACTCGCACCGCAGTCCCCCTCAAAAAGGCATCAGGTGTACGTCAAGACGCTACCGGAGGCAGTGTGCTCGCCGTCCCGCGACGCCGGTAGTGCCCAACCGCCCCGACCCGGACGGGACCTACGGCCCGGGTCATGCGACAACCACGCTGTCGCCCGCCCGGGTCATCAAGCGCACCGGAGGCCGGACCCTGCGCCGGGGCCGGTTGAGGGCGTGCCAGACTGATCGGAGATCCGATCGCGAGGGAAGGACCGACAGTGGCAGGAGACGAGCCGGTAACCGCGCCAGATCAGCACAAGCCCGGGCACCGCAAGTCCGGACGGATCGGCGCGTTGCTGTCGGCGCTGGTCTTGGTTCTGATGGCGCTCTGCGGGATCGAGGAGGGCCGGGTGGAGCACATCTGGCTGTTCGGGATCGCCGGGCTGCTGGTCGCCATCGTCATCGGCGACGCCGTGCTGCGCCGCAACGGCCTGCGGTCCTGACGAGCGGCGCAAACGGTACGCGGAAGGGCCCACCCCTCGCGGGGTGGGCCCTTCGTCGTCGGGTGCGGGTCAGCGGCCGAGCAGGATGTCCTGCACGTCCTTGAGCGCGGCGTCGACCTCGGCCTCGAAGTAGCCGCCGGGCACCAGCCCGAAACGCAGCGTGTCGAGGTCCTTCGGGTTCACCGGCATCGGGTTGCGGCCCTGCATGCCGCCGAGCAGCGTGTCGAAGAACCGGTCGACCTGGTCCGGGTCGTACCCGCTGCCGAACCGGCGGACCTGGAAGCTGCGCCGGATCTGGTCGACCCGGTAGAGGTCGCTGCCGGGCGGGCCGGCCATCGGCGGGCCCACCATCGGCGGACCGGCGACCGGCGGGGTCACCAGCGGCGGGCCGGTCATCGAAGGGCCGGGGCCGTAACCCTGGTCCGGCGGCCCGTAACCGGGCTCCGGCGCGCCGTAGCCCTGCTGCGGCAGCGCGGGCGGGCCACCCGGGCCACGACCACGCAGCTCACGCTCGGGCATGCGGATCTCGGCGGTCATGTCGGCACGCCCGCGCCGGCCGGCCTCGAAGCCGTCGAAGCGCTCCTCCTGGCCGTACCCGCCGGGGCCGCTGTCCTGGCCGTACCCGCCGCTGTCCTGGCCGTAGCCGCCCGGACCGGTGTCCTGGCCGTACCCGCCGGGGCCGCTGTCCTGGCCGTAGCCGCCGGGGCCGGGCGGCAGGCCGCGCGGCGGCGGGCCGCCGTGCCCAATCGGCGCGCCCGGGCCCATCGGGCCGGGGCCGCCCGGGCCACGCGGGCCGTCGTAGCCACCGCGCGGGCCGTCGTACCCGCCGGCGAACGCGCCGGTCGGCTCGTCGTAGCGGCTGCCGTAGCGGTCGGCGGGCGGGCCGGGCTGGGCCGGCATCTGGCGGGGCGGCATCGGCGGCTGCGGCACCGGCGACATGCCCCTGTCGTCGCGCATCGGCGGGCCGAGCCGGTCGGGAATCCGGGGGTCGCCACCGCGCCCGGCGGGGGCGCCACCGCGCTCCTCCAGCTCGGCGAGCTGCCGCTCGACCCGGTCGAGGTGCAGGTCCACCTGCCACTCGTCGTAGCCGTTGAAGCGGACCCGGAAGACGACGTCGTGGACCTCCTGGGAGGCCACGGGCGCGCCGACCGGCTGACCGGCGAGTGTCGCCTCGACCCGGTCCAGGAAGGCGTCGACCTCGTCGACCTTGTATCCCCGGCGGAGCGCCTTACGCCGGAAACGCTGACCCTGACTCGCCACTATGTCTCCTGGTCTCGTACCGCTACGCCGTTGCCGCGCGTGAGTCGCCGTCCGTGTCCCCGGCGGCGGCGAGCTGGCCACACGCCCCGTCGATCTCGCGTCCCCGGGTGTCCCGCACGGTGGTCGACACCCCGGCGTCGCGCAACCGCCGGACGAACTCCCGCTCGACCGGCTTCGGGCTGGCGTCCCAGCGGCTGCCCGGAGTCGGGTTGAGCGGGATCAGGTTCACGTGGGCCAGCTTGCCGGCCAACAGCCGCCCGAGCAGATCTGCTCTCCACGGCTGGTCGTTCACGTCCTTGATCATCGCGTATTCGATGGACACGCGACGCCCCGTCGTGGCCGCGTAGTCCCACGCCGCGTCCAGCACCTCGGACACCTTCCAGCGCTGGTTGACCGGGACGAGTTCGTCGCGCAGCTCATCATCGGGGGCATGCAGCGACAACGCAAGGGTCACGGAGAGGTCTTCGCTGGCCAGTCGCCGGATCGCCGGGACCAGCCCGACCGTGGAGACGGTGATGTGCCGCTGCGACAGGCCCAGGCCCTCCGGCGCCGGAGCGACCAGCCGGCGGATCGCCGCCACCACCCGCGAGTAGTTGGCCAGCGGCTCGCCCATGCCCATGAACACCACGTGCGACAGCCGCGGCGGCGAGCCGGACACCGCGCCGGAGGCGGCCACCCCGGCCAGGTAGACCGCCTGGTCGACGATCTCGGCGGTGGACAGGTTGCGGGTCAGCCCGGCCTGGCCGGTCGCGCAGAACGGGCAGGCCATGCCGCACCCGGCCTGGCTGGAGATGCAGACGGTCACCCGGTCCGGGTAGCCCATCAGCACGCTCTCCACGAGCGAGCCGTCGTGCAGCCGCCAGAGCGCCTTACGGGTCGCGCCGTCGTCGCAGGCCAGCTCGCGTACCGGGGTGAGCAGGGTGGGCAGCAGCTCACCCGCCAGCCGCTCCCGGGTCGCCGCCGGCAGGTCGGTCATCCGCTCCGGGTCGCGCACCAGGCGGCCGAAGTAGTGGTTGGAGACCTGCTTGGCGCGGAACGCCGGCTCGCCCAGCTCGGTGACGAGCGCCTGCCGGCCGGACAGGTCCAGGTCGGCGAGGTGGCGCGGAGGCATCGAGGGTCGGCGGCCGCGGGCGTCGGGGTCTACGGAGATCAGCGGGAGACTCGTCATGGCGCGTCCAGTCTGACACGCTCCCGCCCGGACGCACCCGTCCGTACGTGTCGAATCGCCCCCGGCCGCCCGGCCCGCCGCGGGTCCCCGCCGTGACGCATACCTCAGCTCACCACCGGGACGAACACGGCGAGCAGAAGGTAGGCCACCGGCACCGCGAACAGGATCGAGTCGAGCCGGTCCATCAGACCGCCGTGCCCGGGCAGCAGGTTGCTCATGTCCTTGACGCCGAGATCCCGCTTGATCATCGACTCGGCGAGGTCGCCGAGCACCGCGGAGACCGAGATCGCCATCCCGAACAGCGCGCCCCACCAGGGCGCCACGTCGAACAACACCCACAGCAGCACCGCGCTGCCCGCCGCCGCGGCGGTCACCGAGCCGGCGAAGCCCTCCCAGGACTTCTTCGGGCTGATCGTGGGCGCCATCGGATGCTTGCCGAACGACACGCCGGCCGCGTACCCGCCGGTGTCGGAGAGCACCACCGCGACGAGCGTCACCAGCACCCGCAGGTGCCCGTCACCCGGCGCCGCCGCGAGCATGGCCGCGAACCCGGCGAGGAACGGCACGTACACCGCGATCAGGGTGGCCGCGGTGAGGTCGCGCTGGTAGTTGCCCGGCCCGTCGCCCAGCCGCCAGATCATCGTGCCGAGCACCGTGACCAGCAGGCCGAGGCAGAGCGCGTCCGGGCCGGCGAACCAGGCCAGGCCCACCGTGATCACGCCACCGGCGACCAGCGGCGCCAGCGGCGGGTGGGCGCCGCTGCGGCGTACCGCCCGGGCCATCTCCCAGATGCCGATCCCGACCGCGGCCGCCAGCACGGCCAGGAACGCCGGCATGAAGAAGAACAGCGGCACCACCACCGCGGCGCCGAGGGCCACCCCGACGCCGATCGCGGCCGGCAGGTTGCGCCCCGCCCGGGACGTCGTCGGCGTGGTGGTCGGCGGACGCTCGGCGCTCGCCCGCCGTCGCCCCCGACCCCGGCGACCGGGCGGCGGCTCGGGCTCGGGCTCGTCGCGTACCGCCGGGATCTGGTCGGTGGGCTCGTCTCGCACCGGCGCGATCTGCGCGGTCGGGTACTCGTCGTCGCGGGCCGGCTCACCCCACGGGCCGCGGCGCTCCGGCCCGTCGGGCCGGCCGCGGTCGCCGGCCGCCGGTCCGTCGTACCGGCCCGGTCCGTCGTGGCGCCGACCGCTGTTCGGGTACGGCCCGGCGTACGTGTCCGGGCCGGCGTAGGTGTCCGGGGGGGCGGACGTGTCCGGGGCGGCGCCGGGGCGGGCGTAGCCGCCCGGCTCGGTCGGGTGGGTGGGCGCCGCCGGGGCGGGCCGCCAGGGGCCCGGCTCCAGATCGGTGTCCGGCCAGGGCAGAGCGGGGGCCGGACGGTCCCAGCCACGCGGCTCGGTGCTGCCGTAGGGGTCGGGGTGGGACATCACGCACCGGCAGCCGGTACGAGAGCCACCACATGACGCAAGACCAAAACCATCCCCTACCGGCGTGAGACTTCTGTTGACCGACCGACGGCCGGGCGACCCCCGCCGTTCACCCCGTGGTGGCCGGGAATCGTGCCGAGCCTACTGCACCCGCCGGAGCCCCGAGGGTCTGCGCCGCCGGGCACGACGACGGCACCGGGCCGCCGCCCGTGCGGGCGACGGCGGCGGTGCCGTGCGGGGTACGCGCGCGCTCAGACCTCGAGCAGCTCGTTCTCCTTGTGCTTGACCAGCTCGTCGACGGTAGCGACGAAACGCTGGGTCAGATCGTCCAGCTCCTTCTCCGCGCGCCGGCCCTCGTCCTCGCCGACCTCGCCGTCCTTGACCAGGCGGTCCAGCTCCTCCTTGGCCTTGCGGCGGATGTTGCGGACGGCGACCTTGGCCTCCTCGCCCTTCTGCCGGGCGACCTTGATCATCTCCCGGCGCCGCTCCTCGGTCATCTGCGGCAGGACGATGCGGAGCTGGTTGCCCTCGTTGTTCGGGTTGGCCCCGAGGTCCGAGTCGCGGATCGCCTTCTCCATGGCGCCCAGCTGCGAGTTGTCGTACGGCTTGATGATCACCATGCGGGGCTCGGGCACCGCGATGGAGGCCATCTGCGGCAGCGGGGTCGGGCTGCCGTAGTAGTCGATGACGATCCGGGAGAACATGGCGGCGTTGGCGCGACCGGTACGGATCCCGCCGAACTCCTCCTTGGCGTGCTCGATGGCACGCTCCATCTTCTCCTCCGCCTCGAGGAGGGTGTCGTCGATCACCGGTCTCCTCGCCTCCTTCTGTCGCTCGTCGTGGGTAGTGCGGGTGCCGCCGTGGCAGAGGGACCGCTTGTCGATCCGGCGGGCCGGTCAGGCGGTGATCAGGGTGCCGATCTTCTCACCGGCGACGGCCCGGACGATGGTGTCGTCGCCCTGGGCGCCGAAGACCAGCATCGGCAGGCCGTTCTCCATGCAGAGGCTGAACGCGGCGGCGTCGGCCACCCGCAGGTTACGGCGCAGCACCTCGGAGAAAGTGATCGAGTCGAGCTTGCTCGCGGTCGGGTCGATCCGGGGGTCGGCGGTGTACACCGCGTCCACGCCGTTCTTGCTCATCAGCACCACGTCCGCGCGGATCTCCAGCGCCCGCTGGGCGGCCACCGTGTCGGTGGAGAAGTACGGCATGCCGGCGCCCGCGCCGAAGATGACCACGCGGCCCTTCTCCAGGTGCCGGATCGCCCGCAGCGGGATGTACGGCTCGGCGACCTGGGCCATGGTGATCGCGGTCTGCACCCGGGTCTCGATGCCCTCCTTCTCCAGGAAGTCCTGGAGGGCCAGGCAGTTCATGACCGTGCCGAGCATGCCCATGTAGTCCGCGCGGGCCCGGTCCATGCCCCGCTTCTGCAGCTCGGCGCCGCGGAAGAAGTTGCCGCCGCCGACCACCACGGAGACCTGCACACCACGGCGTACGACGGTGGCGATCTGCCGGGCGATGCCCTGCACGACGTCGGGGTCGACACCGATCGCGCCGCCGCCGAAGACCTCACCGGAGAGCTTCAGCACCACCCGGCGGGACCGACCGGGAGGAGGCGCGGTCGGATCCTCCATCGCCAGGCTCCGGTCACTCACAACCTGCGTCATCCGCCCCGCCCCTTCTCCCCGCGCATAGCGCGGGCGTCGCGTACGTGCCCTTGCCGACCCTATGTGACGAGGAGGCCGCGGTGCCTGTCGCGTACACCGGCGGCCTCCTCGTCGACGTTCTCCCCTGTGCCCGGGCCCGGAAGGCCCGGCGCGGCGGCTCAGGCCTGGCCGACCTCGAACCGCAGGAAGCGGGTCACCTCGATGCCGGCGTCGGCCAGCACCTGCTTGACGGTCTTCTTGTTGTCGGCGACCGACGCCTGCTCCAGCAGGACGAAGTCCTTGAAGAAGGCGTTCACCCGGCCCTCGACGATCTTCGGCAGCGCCGCCTCGGGCTTGTTCTCCTCGCGGGCGGTCTGCTCGGCGATGCGCCGCTCCGACTCGACGGTCTCGGCCGGCACCTCGTCGCGGGTGAGGTACTTCGGCCGCATCGCGGCGATCTGCATGGCCACGGCGCGCGCGTCGGCGTCCGCCGCCTCGTCGTTCTTGCCGGTGAACTCCACGAGCACGCCGACCGCCGGGGGCAGGTCCTGGCTCTTGCGGTGCAGGTAGACCGCGGTGGTGCCGTCCAGCTTGGCGAAGCGGTTGAGCACCAGCTTCTCGCCGATCTTGGCGGACTGCTCCTGGATCAGGTCGGCCACGCTCTTGCCGTCGATGCTGCTGGCGAGCAGCTCCTCGGCGTTGGTGGCGCCGCTGGCCACGCCGTGCTCGACGAGCTGCTGGGCCAGCGCGATGAAGGCGTCGTTCTTGGCGACGAAGTCCGTCTCGCAGTTGAGCTCGAGCAGCGCCTGGCCGGAGTGGGCGACGAGCCCGTTGGCGGCGGTGCGGCCGGCCCGCTTGCCGACGTCCTTGGCGCCCTTGACGCGCAGGATCTCGACGGCCTTGTCGAAGTCGCCCTCGGCCTCCGTCAGCGCCTTCTTGGAGTCCATCATGCCGGCGCCGGTGAGGTCGCGGAGCTTCTTGACGTCCGCGGCGGTGAAGTTGGACATGACTCTCTCTTCGGTGTCAGTGAGGTGGTCTGGGGTGCTGGTTACCCGGTTCCGGGCCGGTGCTGCCGCCCGGCGTACCCGTCGCGCCCCACCGCCGGGAATCGCCGACGGTGGGGACGCGACGGCGAGATCACTCGGCGGCGGCGGTCGCCGGCTGCTCGGCAGCGGCGGCGGCGGGCTGCTCGTCGGCCTTCTTCGGCTCCTCGAGCAGCTCACGCTCCCACTCGGCCAGCGGCTCGTCGGCGGCGACCTGGCCTGCCTCGGGCTTCTCGTCCGCGCCCCGGTTACGGCCGGAGCGGGCGATCAGACCGTCGGCGACGGCGGCGGCGACGACCTTGGTCAGCAGCTCGGCCGAGCGGATGGCGTCGTCGTTGCCCGGGATCGGGAAGTCGACCTCGTCCGGGTCGCAGTTGGTGTCGAGCACCGCGATCACCGGGATGCCCAGCTTGCGGGCCTCGTCGACGGCGATGTGCTCCTTCTTGGTGTCGACGATCCAGACCGCGGCCGGGAGCTTCTGCATGTCCCGCAGACCACCGAGGGTCTTGGTGAGCTTGATCTTCTCGCGGGAGAGCTGGAGCGTCTCCTTCTTGGTGTAACCGGCGGCGGTGCCGCTCAGGTCACCCAGGGCCTCCAGCTCCTTCATCCGCTGCAGCCGCTTGTACACGGTCTGGAAGTTGGTCAGCATGCCACCGAGCCAGCGGTGGTTGACGTACGGCTGGCCGACCCGGGTCGCCTGCTCGGCGATGGCCTCCTGGGCCTGCTTCTTGGTGCCGACGAACAGGATGCTGCCGCCACCGGCGACGGTGGTGCGGACGAACTCGTACGCCTTCTCGATGTAGTCGAGCGTCTGGCGCAGGTCGATGATGTAGATACCGTTGCGCTCGGTGAAGATGAAGCGCTTCATCTTCGGGTTCCAGCGCCGGGTCTGGTGCCCGAAGTGCACACCGCTTTCCAGCAGCTGACGCATGGTCACGACGGCCATGGTGGGTTACTCCTACTGTGTCCCTGGTTGTCCGTCCGGCCGGCGGCCGGACGCCTGGCGCCCGGTCGGCGGCCGGGGTGGGCCCGGGTGAAGAACCGGGACCAGGGAGGCCGTCGCCCCACGGAGGAGACCGTGGAGAGGGCACGCGAGGTCGACCGCGCGAGGCGGTCGCCAGTCGACCAGTGTACGCGCCCTGTCCGCCGCACGGCCCTCGGGTGCGGGAGGCGGCCTTGCTCAAACCTTGATCGACTCCGGTACGGCGAAGTGGCGGTGTCAACCTGCCTGTGACACCGCCACTTCGGCGTACTGGTTCAGCGGTCGTCCACCCGCTCAGCCCGCCGCGAGGGCTGCGGCGAGGAAGAGGACCAGCCCGACCGTCAGGTACGCCGTCGGCGGGCGCAGCCAGCCCCGGCTGCCGTCGGCGAGCGCCAGCCCGCCGGTACGCAGCCCGTACAGGCCGGTTCCGAAGATCGGCAGCCCGACGGTCAGGAACATGCCCACCACCACGTGCGACGTCGACACCGGGTCGCCGAACAGGCCGTGCAGCAACACCCGTACCGCCGGCACCTCCAGCACCAGCACCATCACCGCCAGCAGCACCGCGAGCGCCGGACGCCGGGTCCGGTAGACGCCGTCACCGGGCGGCGGACCGTCCGGTCGTGGCATGAGTGCCGGCATCGGGCCGGTCGGCATCTCCAGCGGATTCGGGGTCGCCGCCGGCTCGGCCGGACCGGCCGGGCGCTCACCGATCCGCAGCGGAGTCGCCTCGCCGGGGTTGAGCCGCGCCGCGGCCGACGGGTCCGTCCCACCGGTCACCGGCGGCTCGGCCGACCGGCCGGTGTCCACGATCGGGTAGCCGCCGAGCGGCCCCGGACCGGCCTGGCCGGCAGCGCCGCCGAGGGCCAGCGCGTTACCGCCACCGCGGGGATCGGCGTTGTGAGCGGCCAGGCCGTACGGGTCGCCGCCGGTACGGGACGCGCCGTCGGAGGCCGGGGTGCCGAGCGGGCTCGCCGGCACCGCGCTCAGCGGGTTGCCGTGTGCGGCGGTGCCGAGCGCGTCCACACCGCTGCGGGACACCGCGGCGAGCGAATCGTCCGCGGACTCGCGGGCCGCCCGCCGCCCGGCACGTGACCCGGGCAGCTCACCGGAGACCTCCGGGTCGTCCGGCCGCTGCGACCGCCAACTGCTCGTGTCGTCCACCAGCGGGTCGGCGGCGGAGTACCGGCCCGGCTCGGCGTACCGGCTCTCACCGGCCCGCTGCTCCGGCGTGCGGTAGTCGTCGTCGCGGTAGCGGGGCTCACCCGCGGCGCGCCAGTCCGACTCGTATCCGCGGTCGCCCCATCGCGACCCCTGCTCATCCTCGGGATAGCTCCGTCGTCCGTCCACGACCGGCACGGTATGCGACCGGCTCCAGCCGCGCCATTCGGGTCGGGGGGTCGTCGACGCAGGTCAGCGCGACGCGGCGGAGATCTCTAGTCGACTCCTCACGTCCGGCCGAATCATTTACATGCGGACGACCGGCTTGAGTGCATCCGTGCTGCAGTGAGTCAGAGCGTGTAGCTAGCAGATGACCTCTCGCAGACACCACCCCACGCAACAGCGCGTCACGGATGTCCAAAGCGAACCAACTCAAGACCTTTCTGAGCTGTCTCATCGGAAGCAGGTCTCGATCTTCGCCTAGGACTACTCGGCACTCCACAGCTGAAACACCGGCGTTCTGGTCGCACGCCCGAGCACGTCACGCAAGCCCAAATTCCGAAGGCTCTTCGGACGCTTTCCGGCGATAGGTGTCTAAGATCAAGGAGCTCTCGTTGATTAGGGAGTCAAATGCCTCTTCCTTGCGCTCGTCGTAGCTAGATTCGCCATAACTCCTGACCAAGTCAGCTAGCAAGTCCGCAATCTCAATTAGGCTCAAGTACCGGAAACCCTCAATTGCCCGTTCGAACTCATCCCGCTCGATGACTTCCATCGCAAAGCCGAAGCCGCCACCCATAATCGCGTTGAAGACGCGATGAACATGGGCAAGCTTAGCCACTCCGGGCGGAGCATCGGCCGGAACGATGCCTTCCACTCCATAGTCGACTGCCTGGTTTTATACGCTGTCCATAGATCTCACCACTCTACACATTCCCCACTAGACCCGACTTCCCATGCGTCCTGAGCGTGTTGTTTACGTTCCTGAAGGAACATATTATCGGGGTTATTGATCCACTCCTGCGGGAAGTTGGATCTCCTTACTCCTTGCTTGCCCTGGCTTTGCTCGACGACGTGCTCCCAGTTCAATTTTGGTCCGCCTGGCGTCGCGTAGTCCCTGGCCGGACCGTGCACCTGCAGCCAGCCACCAGCTTTGTCATAGCTGGAGTATCCATTAGCAGAGTCCGGCGTCCATGAATTCCCGCCACCGCCGACTGGACACGCCTCGCCACCGGAAACGCCAAGCTCGATAAATCCGGGGTCGTTGTTGTGAACGAGTACCGGCTCAGTACCGGCGATCACATAGTACGTGTGGACGCGACCGGCAACTACGCTACGTCACACCAGGCTCCACCTGCGGCTTCAGAAGGGTTCGCCATCTTGAAAAACCACGATCATCGATCGTGACAGCAACGGTGACAGCAACCCCCACACACGTGCACGAACAGAGACGGACTGCTGGACACGAGTGAACCGGCGGAGCGCGCTCATGCGCCCGAAGCAGATCAGCAGCGGCCGGCGCCGCGAGGGCACGAGGCCGCCCCTCCGGCCTCAAGGGCGCTACCGCGTCGCGACAGCGACCGCCCTACGGGCGTCCCTTGACCCCGGAGACCACTACGGCCCTGCAGACGCCGACACCACACGGACAGACGCCTACGGCGCCCACCCCAGCCACGCCGCCGACCACCGCCAGGACAGCGGCACAGCAACGGGTGCTCGAGGGGTTAGCTTCAGATACTTTCACGAACTATGAGCAGAAAGAGTCTGGCTAAGAAAAGCTATACGTAATCAAGTAGGCGGCCCGGCCGAAGCCGGGCCGCGCGCACGCGCTCAAGGCCTACGGCCCCGCGCGCACGCCCGTCAACGCCCAGTCGCCACGACCAGACAACCACGGAGAAAGCTCCATCAACCATAGTCGATTGGCGTGCCCGGCTGACAGCAGCGGTGACAGCAACCGGCACCGACTTCCACAGCCCTCGACGACCCGAGATGAACACGAGTCTCCAGGTCGTGAGTCTCCATTGGGCCGAAGCGCTCCCCCTTTAGGCGGCAATTGAATTAACGAAGACCTGAACCTTCGAAAGATCCTCAGGCTCGTCGCCGAACAAAGAGATTCTTACCCGACTAGAATCGGTTAGCACGGTCAAAAGAACCGTCTCGTTCGGATCAAAGGCGAGGAACTTTAAATCTTTCAAGTGCATCTCCCCTGAATATATTAGCGCCAAGTCCTGCGGATATTCTTCTCCATCGAAAAACTCCACACTCACAAGCCCGCTCGGCGCGGACAGAACTCCGACGTAAACGGAGTCCAGGCCAGCATGAAAAGGCTCGCTCACCGGGTCCCAGTCGTCATGCGGATCACTGCTTTCCGGGGCGGCGATAATCAATAGGCCGTGCGCGAACCTGGCAGTTATCGCTCCGAGTAGCACTTTACCTCGCTTCCGAATTCACCGGGACTTACCTCCAGGCGAGGGCGCACCCAGGCAGGCACCCTTGGCGCCGCTCAACTCGCAGCGTAGCCCAAGACCAGCCGAACGCAGCCATCCGCTACTACCCACCGAGCTGAATAAGGTTCAGGTGCCTTGCGCCAACAAGGGTTCTCTGCGGCGGGAAGTCGTACGCACCAAATTCCTGTTTTAATCCACTCACTACGCCACCTTGCGTCTTCGTGCATTTCTTGCAATGCGGATAGAGGGTCCACGGGCCATCTGGCGCTAGTTTATTCGCTGGAGAATGATCGCCCGTCCAGTGACCATCTGCGTAACCAGAAACGGTCGCACCGCATCCGGGAGTTGAACAGCCGTTCCTGTCACCGAATCCATTGATCATCGTCTGCTCATGCGGGAGCACCCGGTCCCCACGCTCAGCGGAAACGCCTTCTTGCTTGGTGATTCCGTCTGGCCCAAGCGTCAGATCACAGACCTTCCGCTCCGTCCCGTTGTTGTTGTGAACCAGGACGGGTTGCTTGCCAGCGAGTACATAGTACGTGTGGGTGACGGCGACGGTGAGGTCCCGCATCACCTTTGCGCCGGTGAAGTTACGGACGTCGGTGACGTACTGGATCTGTCCGTCGGGCCCGACCAGTGTCGACTCGCCTGGGATCAGGTCGGCGGCGTCGACCCAGTCGCCGGTGGTGGCGTCCCAGAAGGGGTGGTGCGCGGTGGTGTGCAGAACCGCCGCGGTCGGGTCCGCGACCTGGCGAGCCGTCGGGCTGGGGACATCCGACCATTGGCCGGCTTGATCGAGAAGCGGTCCGAGCTATGGCCGGGCTGAGAGTTCGAGCTGCGGGGCGACGATCTCGGCCAGCAGGTCGGCGCGTGTCGCGGAGGGGTCGCGGCGCCCGGCGTTGGCCTTGCCGCCGGGCGGGCTACGCTGGCCGACCGGGCTAACCAGTACTGGTTCGTCGAGGAGCGGATGCGGACGAAACGCCGAACCCGAGTGACGTTGGCGACCAGGCCATCCTCCCACCCGAAGGCGGGTGCTCACCGGGGGACCTGATCGCGAAGCCGCGCGACCAAATAGTCGACCATCTGGGCCGCATCACCCTCGAATTCGACGCCGTCGTCGTCACCGAAGATGACAAACCGTCCGGGACGGCGGACGAACACCGCGACGAGAATGCCGTCGCTGTATTCGTCGACAGACAACGCGAAACGGTGGCCCAGGCGAGGAAAGAATCGATTGAGGACGCTGTCACTCGAGGCCAGGAGAACAAGGTCCCGGAAGATGTGATCCTCTTCTTCAACCGAGGCAAGTAGCGCAGCCCATTGGTACTCGGCAGCAGTCCCTCTCTCATAGGCGAGTTGAAGCCCGGAAAACTTGATGAACGGATGGTCGGCGGCGAGATCCTCTAGACCTGAACCTTCTACCCAGCGCCGTGCCGCGTCGGCGACGTGGGAGATGTCGGAGGTTTGCCCGTGCGCCTGCTGCCGCCCCTTCCAGTTGAATGACAGCAAGTATGAGCCATCGTTATCGATCACGTTTACGAATCGGTCCCCAACCGAAAGGACGGCTACTGCAGTGCCGGCCGAAGCACTGCCCACCGTAAATTTCAGCGCAAGAGAGTGATCCAACTCGCCGTTAAGCGCACCAACCAGATTCTTCTCAGACATTGGCGCATCCATTCCTATTCCAGTACGCCTCGCATGGCCGAAGTGACATTCGAACCGTTCAGGTACCAAGTTATCCGGCCAGCAAGATTCGGATTTCGGAAGGATTTGAGCATAATCTGTCTCATTTCCCAGTCCGTACCCGCGTTGCCCCTCCAGCCTCCCGGCCCGCTCCCACGCCTTGCCGCCGCCTCGAAGATATCTCTGGGACCCCAGCCCGCCTTCGCGTCGAGCCCGCCTAGGTCGACGGCGATGTTCATCCCATCATTACCGAGTGCATTCTGAACTTCGTTCACCCATTGCGGATTACCGTTCTCCCCGATGTTGGCGTATGCCTTGCCATTGAAATGGACTCCATTCAACTTCTCGGCGAGCGGGACTCCCACCTCCGCTTTACCGAGAACAACCGTGTCTCCCACCTGCGGGTGGTATCCGGTGACAATGCCGGTATCTGCGCATGCGCATGTCGCATCATGCCGAGGGCGAGAGCCACCGCAATTGTGCACCAGGACTGGATCATTGTCGGCGACTACATAGTACGTGTGGATGTCGGCGACCGTGAGGTCGTGCATCTCCTTGTCGCCGCTGTGGTTCCTGACCGCGACGACGGTGACCGCGCGTCCAGGTCCACCACCACCCATACCCGCGCCGCTGCCGTCGCCTTCGAGACGCTTGGCGTCGTGGACGAGAAGCCGATGGTCGGGCTGCAACTGCCCGGCGTCCACCCAACGACGGTCGGTGGCATCCCAGAACGGATGGTTCTGGGTCGTCTTGAGGACCGTCTGCTTGCCCGACTTGCCGTCGCTGACCGTGACGTCAGTCAGGTCACTGTCCCGGTTGAGGTGGAGGCGAGTGACCGGCTTGCCAGCCGTCCTTCCCGTCGTCGGATCCGTCGCCAGGACCCGGTCGCCGAGCTTGAGGTCGGAGATGGGCCGCCTGCTGCCGTCAGCGAGCAGGACCCGGGTCGACGGGTCGAAACTGTGGCAGCCCGGATTCTCCTGCCGGGCCCGGCGAGCGTAGTCGGGCGAATCTCCGCCCGACGCGCGACCAGCACTGCGGGGAGCGGACGCACCTGCGCCACCCCCCTTTGCCGTTGCGGCCCGGACGGAGCCACCACCGGCACGGACCGCGCCGCCGCCGGGCATCCGGCTGCTGAGACTCGGCAGCCGGCTAGCGCCCCCGCCAAGCGCCTTGGTGCCCAACCCACCGGTGAAGCGGCTGAGACCGGCGGAGAGCCCACCGTCGAGGCCCCCCTCGATCATCGTGCCGGCCAGGCCGCTCCAGGAGAACTCCGAGTCGCCCCGGGACACGTCCACCATGTAGCCGCTGCCGGCGGACAGCGCGCCGGCGGCAACCCCGGCCAGGATGAGGCAGCCGACCCCGGTGGCACAGAGCGCGCCGACGGCGACGGTGGCGATCAGTCCCGCCGCGGCGGTCGCGGCGAAGCGCCATGGATCTTTCTTGATGGCCGCAACTGTGGCCTTGGCGCTGTTGACTGCCTTCTTGACCGTCTTCTTGGCTGTTTCCTTGACGCATTTGCCGACGCCCTTAGACAGACAGCTCCGGGCCGCGTGGTAGGAGTCCTTGAGCTGCTGGACCTTCTTCTTACTCCAGCGTTCGAACGAGGTCTTGGTGACGTTCCAGGCCTTTTTGGCCTTGGTGGTCACCTTCTTGGTTGCCTTCTTGGCGTCGTTCCAGGCACGGCCAGAGGAGACGTACGTGAACGCCGAACTGGTGTAGCTGGTCGCCGCCCGGAAGGTGGAGACAGGGTTGGTGACCGCTCGCGCGACGCTGCTGACCCCACGCTTGAAGGACGACCAGCCGAAGTGCCCGGTGGGGTCGACAGTGGTGAGCGGATTGCCGTCACCGTACTGGAAGCGGTTTGCGTCGATGGAATCGGGCACCGCGCCGACGTCGACCGTGTCGCGGGTGTCGAACTGGCCGGTCGCCGTGTTGTACCAACGCGCGTGCATGTTGACTCGGCCCGTGAGCGACTCGGTCCACTCGGACTGGTAACCGAGGTTGCCGACCATGCCGGTCGTCCCGAGCACCTTGCCGAGCGGATCGTAGGCGGTCGATCCGGCGAGCGCGGTTCCGGTCGCGGTGAACTGTGCCACCACGTCGGTGTGCTGGTCGGTCCAGGTGTAGCGGGAGCCGGCACCGCTGCCGCCGCCGGCGCCGAGAAGCTCGCCGTCGGGGCCGCGCGTATAGATCGTGCTGCCGTCGCCGGCCAGGTCGTTACCGAGACCGGCGTAGGTGAATCCGGGCTTGACCGCTCGACCGAGGGCGTCATAGGTGTAGGTGACGGTGGCCCCCGCCGCCTGCTGCGCAATGACCTGACCGAAGGCGTCGGCGTCGGTGGTGTAGGTGCCCGAACCCGTGGCGGCGCGCCTGAGCGTCCCGCGCGGCGTGTATGTGTACGACGTCCCGTCGCTCTGAGTGAGCAGTTGGTTACGAGCGTCGTAGGTGAAGGTCTTCGACCCGTTCTGGGTGCGGTTTCCGGAATCGTCGTAGGCGTAGGTCGTGCTCGTCGTCCCGTTGCTCCACGACGTCAGACGGTTGGCGAGGTCGTAGGTGTAGGTGTTGCTCGCCGCACCGGCGAATCCGCTGGTGACCTTCGAGGTTTCGTTGCCGTTGTTGTCGTACCCGTAAGCGATGGAGCCGAGGGTGACAGTGCCGGCGGAGTTCTTCAGCGTGTCGGTCTTCAACCGGTGCAGCGGGTCGTACGTGAGGGTACGGACGTTGTTGCTGGCGCCGTAGGTGATGGTTGCCGGCTGCGAGGTCTTGTTGTAGCCGACGGAAATGTTGATGCCCGTGGTGGCGTTGGCCACGGTCTTCAGTCGGCCGGCGGTGTCGTAGGTGTAACCGGTGGTCCCGGCAGCGTCGGTACGCGCCGCGATGCGACCGTCGCGGTCGTACGTGAACGAGTTCGTGTCGGCCGGCCCGCTGATGCTCAGCGGCAGCCCTCGGTCGTCGTACGTGATGGTGTTGGTGCCGGACGGCACGGACAGGGCGGTGACGCGCCCCGCGTCGTCGTAGTCGAACACCCGGTCTGCGGTGGCCGCCTCGGCACCCTCGCCGGTGACACGTCTCAACTGGCCGAGTTCGTCATAGGCATTGGTGACGCTGACACCGCCGGGAGAGTCCTGGCGAACGGGCCGGCCCACGGCGTCGTAGCTGACCGTGAAGGTGCGGTCAGGCAGATTCGAGTACGCGAAGGTGGCCGGCTCGATGCGCGACTCGGGTAGCCCCCACGAGTTGTAGGTGGTCCAGAACGCGTTGCCCCGGCCGTCGGTGAAGCGGGTTCGGTTGCCGGCGAGGTCGTAGCCGAACGATGTGCCGATCGCGCTCGTGCCGGTGACCGGCTGCGTCTCGCTGGTCAGGTTGCCCCGGGCGTCGTAACCGAAGTTGGTGGTGGTGCCGCGGGCGTCCTTTATCCAGATCAGATTGTCGTTGTCGTCGTAGCCCAGCCGCTCGGTGGTCTGGACGACATTCCCCGCGTCGAGGTTCTGCCTCATGGTGGCGCGGCCGACGCCGTCGTATGCGACGGTCTTCTTCGTGCCGTCGGGCAGGACCGTCCGGACCGGACGTCCGAGGCCGTCGTATTCGGTGGTGGTCGTGTTACCTGCGTTGTCGGTGACGCTGATCGGCTCGCCGACCCAGTTGTAGGTGGTGGTGGAGGAGACTCCCTCCGGCGTGGTGACCTTGCGCAACCAGGGCCCGGCCGCCGCCGTTGTGCCGTACGCACCGGTGCCGTAGTCGTAGACCGTGGTGTTGGTCGCCGGCGTCGGCTGCCGCACGACCTGGCTGCTGGTCAGGACCCGCCCGAGGTAGTCGTAGGTGGCGGTGGTCTTGGCGCCGGTGGGGTCGACGGTCTCGATGAGGTCGCCGACCTTGTCGTAGGCAGAGGTGGTGACCTTGCCGGCCGGGTTCGTCACCTTGACGGTGTTGCCCATGGAGTCGTACTCGTAGGTGGTGGTCCTGCCGAGTGCGTCAGTGCTCGACGTGGCCTGGCCGAGGCGGTCGTAGGTTGTGGTTGTCTCGGCGGCGGGGATCGGATCACCGCCCGGTGGCGTGTAGGAAGGCCTGATCGTCTTGACCGGCCGGCCCATGGCGTCGTAGCGGGTGGTGAGGACGTTGGTCAGCGGGTCCTGGGTCTCGGTCGCCTCGCCGAACGTGTTGTAGCCGGTGCGGGAGACCGGTACTGCTGGCACAGGGGCACCGCCGCCGAACGTCTCGGTGGACACCGACGGTGCGACGGCCTTGGCGAGGTTTCCGGCCGAGTCGTACTCGAAGCTGGTCCGGTTGCCCACCGGATCGGTCATGGCGGTGATCAGCCCGCGCTTGTCGACGGTGTAGCCGGTGGTGAGCTTCTTCGGCGTCACCGTCGTTGTCGCCTTACGGCCGTTGCCCGAGCCGTAGAGGCTGGAGACCTCGTCGGCTGACAGCGCCTCCTGGAAGATCTGCACGTTGTCGATGGCGCCGTTGACCATCTGCAAGTCGTTGGGGCCGATCAGGATGCCGCCAACGGAGAGCGGGGTGATGCCGTTCCAAGGGCTCGGATTCGTGCCGCTGCCGTTGAGCGAGCCGTTGACGTAGAGGCTCATGTCCTTCGTGCCGGAGTCGAAGACACCGACCAGGTGGACCCAGGTGTTGACGGCGGGAACCGAGCTGGACCGGGCGACGGCGGTCCAGCTCGTCGACGCGGTGTCGGCGAGCGCGGAGATGAACTCCCATCGGTTGAAGTACTTGCTGTACTTCAGGAAGAACGCCCCGTTGTTGTAGCCGCCCTCACCGACGATCGTCTGGTCCTGGTTGAGGTCGCTGAGCTTCACCCAGGCCGACACCGAGTACGACTGGGTCGTGTTCAGCGCCGGCTGGGCCGTGCGGTACATGGCGGTTCGGTTGAACACCGCCGCGCCGTCGGATCGGCCGATCGGGTTGTACTCGGAATACATCGTCCGCTGCGACGGCGAGGAGTCCTGCGCCTCCCAACCGGCGGCCTCGTCCATCCGCCACCAACCCGTCGGCAGGGCGCCGCTCTTGACGGTGACGCTCTCGGAGGTGATGCGCCCCATGGGGTCGTAGGTGTTCTCGACGGTCTTCATCGGGGTCTGCATCTGACCGACGAGGCTCTGGGTGGTGACGATGTGGTCGTCCGCATCGTAGGAGTACTTCGTCACCCGTTCCAGGTCGTAGGGTTGCTCGGTGGAGGAGACGAGTCGGCCGGCCGCATCGTAGTCGTAGAGGCTCCAGTTGGCGCCGTTGTCGGCGCGCTGCATGCCCAGGTTGCCGAGGGCGTCGTAGCTGTTCTCCTCCCGCACGAACCGCTTGACACCGTCGGTACGGGTCACCTTCGTGACGTTGTCGTTGAAGTCGTACTCGTACTCGGTGACCCAGTTCATCGCGTCGGTGTCCGAGGCGAGGTTTCCGTTGGCGTAGTACGCCTTCGACGACACGCGGGTGCTGACGCCATCAGCCCCCGTGATGGTGGTGGTCAGTTGCTGCCCTACGGCGTCGAAAGTCTCGGTCTTGATCCGCAGCACGTCGTCCTGCGGGCAGGTTTCCCCGGCTGACGGTTCGCTGCCGCACGCCACGGTTCTGGTGCGGTTCCCGTAGTCGTCGTACTCGAACAGGGTGACAGTGCCGTCCGGGTCGACGGTCTTCACCATCTGGCCGTGCTCGTCGTAGTCGCTGCGGGTAGCGCGTGGGGAGTCGCCGCCGGTGGTGTCCTCGACCTTGCGGTAGGTGACATTTCCGTCGGCGTCGTAGGTGGTGGTGGTCCTCGCGGTGTGGACCGCGCCGGTCACCTGGTTGAGGACCGGCGGATCGGTTTGCTCCACGACCTGCCCTGCGGCGTCGTAGACGTAGGTGGTGGTCAGGTCACCCAGTGGCGCCTCGGCCTTGACGGTCTTGGTGAGGGTGCGTCCGAGCCCGTCGTAGGTGAACTCCGTGACCAGTCCAGCAGGGTCGGTGATTTTGACAGCGTCACCGGCGGAGTTGTAGTCCGTCCGTTGCGTTGCGCCCTTGGCGGACACCGTGGTGAGCGGCAGGCCGGGCGGCACGCTGCCACCGCCGACCGCGGGGGTCGATGTGGTGGAGTAGGTCATCGTGGTGGTTCGCCCCGCCGTGTGCCCGGCGACCGGCGGCGAGGTGACACTGACTCGGTTGCCCGAGGTGTCGTAGCCCAACTTGGTCAGGTAGGTG
This sequence comes from Micromonospora sp. D75, assembly GCF_018070405.1. Classification (NCBI taxonomy): domain Bacteria; kingdom Bacillati; phylum Actinomycetota; class Actinomycetes; order Micromonosporales; family Micromonosporaceae; genus Micromonospora; species Micromonospora sp. D75. The sequence goes on along the minus strand of NZ_JAGPXV010000012.1, from coordinate 2,646 downwards.
TTGTCGGATCCGTCCTGCGAGCGGGCGTCGCGTACCTCGATCAACTGGTCGTTACGCGGGTCCGGGGCGAGGTTGGCCGTCGTCGCGTCCGGCCAGTACTTGTAATACGTGTTGTCACACCAGGTTTGATCCCGACAGACGGTCGAGCGGACGACGTTTCCCCGGACGTCGCGTGCGGACACCGTCTTCATACCGAGTGGGTCGAACTCCACCGACTCGAAGCCGCCCACGTCGTAGCCGTAGGAGGTCGTCCGACCCAGCGCGTCGGTCGAGGCGATAAGGCGGTTCCCGTTGACCAGGTCGAAGGTATCCGTAGCAGTCTTGTTGGTCGGATCAATGGTGCTCACGGTGGCAACGGGCGTCAGGGTCGCTGTTGGGCCTGCCTGCGCGGCGCTTTTCGCGGCACGGTAGTGGGCATCCACCTCCCACGGCGGCAGTTCCCGCTCGTAGTAGGCGAACTCCGCGATGTTGCCCTTGAAGTAGCTGACGTCGGCCGATGAACTCGGCCACGACTTGGTGGTCCCCGCACCGATGTACGACACCAATGCGTTGGTGGCGACCATCGCCCCCAGGTTCCCGACCATCTTGTTGTCGAGGTAGAGGGTCTGCCGCGTGGGGGATGCTGACAGCACGACGTGATGCCACTTGCCGTCGTTCACCTTCGTACTCGAGGTGATCGGCGCGTTCCAGGTGCCGTTGTAGAACTCTCCCCGCAACAGCCCGTCGGCGCCGACGTACAGGGCGGGCGTCCAGCTCGGCGTGGTCGGCGAGTTGTTCAGCTCGTTCAGCTGGTAGGAGTAGAGGACCCCACTTGCCGCGTGGTTGACCGGCGTCTTGAACCACATCTCGACCGTGGCGTCTTCGACACCCGGGAAGTCCGTGCCGGGATACAGCTGGTTGGTGGGATCGTACGGTTTGACGTAGGAGGACGTGCCGTTGAAGATCGCGCCGTAGGTGTCCGAGAAAGGGCTCGTGTCGGCTTGGCCGGTGTTGAAGGTGACCGCGTTGTAGCGGGCCTCGTTGCTGTGCACGACGTTCACCGCGTCGGCCGGCGCTTCGGTGTCCCCGAGGCGCCAATAGTCGGTCGGCTGAGATCCGAGGACCGACGACACGTAGACCAGGCTCGAGCCGGAGGCCTTCGGCGCGCCGACCTGCCACACGCCGCCGTTCTCGTCAGTGATCTCACTGACCCGGCCCGTCACGCTGTGATAGGCCACCTGCGCCTGCACCCGCCCGCCCGAGCTGGTGACGCGCGACATCTGCGGCGTGCCGGCGCGGCCGGAGGCGTACATCGAGGTGATGTCGCGGTCGCTCAGAGCGCGGTTGTAGTAAGCGACATCGGCGATCGAACCGCTGAAGAACGTGGCGGTCGGCGTACTGTTCGGTCGGCTGGGCCAGGACCCGCCGAGGAAGCCGGCACCGAGGTACGCCTTGCTGGCGTCCAAACTGTAAAGGTTCACCCCGGCATTCAGGCTGCCGATCCGCCCACCATCGAGGAACAGTTGCTGGCTCGTGCCGTTCCCGACGAGCGCGACGTGATGCCATTGGCCGTCGTTGACCGCGTTCGGCGACGACATCGCATTGGCCGGGTCGGCCGTGCCGAATTCGCCGTAGAGCTTTCCGTCGGCACCCACGTAGAGGACGGGTGAATAGGATGCGGCGGTCGTAGCGCCCGGCGTCACCTGGTCCTTCTGATAGCTGAACAGCACTCCGCTGGGCGTGCTGGTGCGAAACCACATGCCGATCGACTGGTACGAACTCTCCGCCACCGCCTTGTCCGGCAGCGATACCAGAGAGGACGTGCCGTTGAAGGACGCGGAGGTGGACGTCGAATCGGGCAGTGGTGGTGCCTCGCCAAGTGTCACATCGGTGTACGAGCCGGTATTGGCGCCGTCCGCGGAGATCACCGCGCTGGTCGCCGCAGTCGCACCCGCGGCGTCGTTGAGGCGCCAGAATGCGTACGGATCGCTGTTGAGCACCGTGTTGGCATGCTGCGAGACCGACGTGTAGCGGTAGGTGGCGCATCCACTGCCCGCCCCGGGCTCGCAGACCGAGGTCAGCAGGTCGCCGTCGTACGTGTAGGTCCAGGTCTGCTTCGACGCCGGATCGGAGACCACGACCGGGTCGGTGGTGACGCTCGCGACGTGGGGCACCGTGGCGCCCGCCGGCGTGGACCAGGATATCGACAGCGCCCGTCCGGAGGCGTTTGACGTCATCCGGTCCACCTGGCCATCGGCGTCGTACCGGAAGACCAAGGCGCGCCCGGAAGCATCCGTGATCTTCGTGATCCGGTAGTGCCCCGATCCGGCCGCCTGGGTGAACTCGTAGGAGGTGACGTCCTTGTCGGTCAGAGAATAGCCACCCGTGATCGGCTTGAAGACCGACTGCCGGCCCAGCGGCGCGACCCACGTCCCGTCGTTGTTGCGGCCGAACGCCACCTCTTGACCGGTCGGGTAACGCACGGCGACGGTCTGGAGGTTGCCCGACGCGTCCCGGATTTCTGACGCCCGCATATCCACGATCGACGACCATCCCCGTCCGAACGCGTTGTCCAGCCGAGTGTCGAGGCTGTTGTAGTCGCGGTTGACGGTCAGGGCCGGACCGACGGAGGCGATCTGGGCATCAGTGTCGGACGTGGTGTAGTTG
>NZ_JAGPXV010001156.1:0-557 GCF_018070405.1 Micromonospora sp. D75 | reverse complement strand
GCCCGGACCCGTGCCCGTGCCCGGACCTGCGACCGGGTCGGGGCGGCCCGCGGCGAGGACGTCGATGGCCGAGGTCCGGCGCCCCGGGGGCAGCAGACCCGGCATGGGCTGGCCGTGGCTCGTGTCTGCGACGGCCGGGCGCTCACCCGCCGGCCGTTCCGCAGCGGTCGGCAGATCGGCGGCGGGCAGATCCGCGAGGGCCGGCCGGCCGGCGGCGGGAAGATCGGTACCGGCCGGAGCCGTCGCCGTGGCCGAGCCGCCGGGCTCCGGCCAGTTCCAGTGCGCGGGCGCGGCGGCGCCGCTCGTCACCGGCGGCGCGGGCGGGGCGGCCGGGACGCCCGGAGCGGCCGAGTGCGGCAGCGGTGCGAGGATGTCGGTGGCCTCGACGGCGTCGGGATCGCCGCCGGCGGTGACCGGCCGGGGCAGCATCGTGGTGGCGGTGGAGCCGAGCGCACCGGCGACCACAGCGATCAGCGCGCCGTAGTAGGGCGCGAGCTGGTACCTGTCGGTCGCCGCGCCCGGGCCGGCAGTCAGGTAGGCGAACGCGACGAGCACCG
>NZ_JAGPXV010001155.1:0-564 GCF_018070405.1 Micromonospora sp. D75 | reverse complement strand
GGTGGGCGGCCCACCCGACGGCGTTCAGCGCGCCCACCGCGGTGGAGTGGTTGGCCGAGGCGTCGCCGAAGCTGCACACCACCACCGCGTCGGCCGGGTAACCGGTGTCGCCGACGCCCCGTTCCAGCGCGAACGCCATGCCCATCGCGCGGGGCAGGTGCGAGGCGATCGTCGAGGTCTGCGGGATGACGTTCAGCGCCCGGTGCCCGAACACCTTGTGCCGGCCGCCGGAGATCGGGTCCCGCCGGGACGCGGCGGCGGAGTGCAGCACGTCGGTGATCGGGGTGGAGCCGGGGACCTGCCCGGCCCGGGCGGCGTAGAAGCCGCCGGACCGGTAGTGCAGCAGCGCCGGATCGGTCGGTCGCAGCGCCAGCGCGACGGCGGCGTTGCTCTCGTGGCCGCTGGATCCGATCGTGTAGAAGCCGTCCCGTTTCGACTGCAGCCAGCGCAACGCGAGGTCGAGGTGGCGGCTCTGGATCTGGGCGTCGAAGTAGTCGAGCAGCAGGCCGGCGTCGATCTCGACGTCCGGCGACGGGTCGGCCGGGGCCCCGGCGCCCCCCGCCC
>NZ_JAGPXV010001154.1:0-566 GCF_018070405.1 Micromonospora sp. D75 | reverse complement strand
CCAGTCGCCCGACCTGCACGTGGTCGGCGGCACAACGAGCCGGCGTCGTCCCCGTGGCCGCAGCAGTGGCCGCCGGGGCTCCGTCCTCGACCGGATGGAGGACCGCTGGCGGCAGCGCCCGGAGGGACACCGCTGACCGTGCTCCGCCCCGGACCGGGGCGGATGTCGCGGCGACGCCCGTCGGCGTGCGCTTCGTCGTGCCCGCTCCACGGCGGCGGGTGCGCGTAGCCGTCGATCGCGCCGCACCCGTCCACGCCCCGATGTCGGCCGGTGTGGCGGTGCCCCCGGATTCCCCGGCTGCGGCGTGAGTCTCTCCCCGGTCCGCTGGCCAGTGCTTCGCAGCCGATCATCGCCTCCGCGCCGACCTGCGGCGGCTCCTGTCGGCTGATAGTCCACGAATAGAGATCGATCTTCCAAGCGCGGGAAACGCGAAGATCTTGGTAGGAAAGGGCCGCTATAGGGGCCGTTTCATACCAAGATCTCGAAGCGCCCCCGCTCCCCACCCCGCCAGCCCGCTGAGCAGTCGGTGATCAAGGAGTTTGCGTCCGTTCGGAGGCCTCGCGGAG
>NZ_JAGPXV010001153.1:0-572 GCF_018070405.1 Micromonospora sp. D75 | reverse complement strand
GCCGACCCGAACGGCCGCGACGCGTTCGACAGCGCCTGGGCCGAGGCGGGACTGCGCTGCCCGTACGCCGTACATGGCGACGCGCTGGTCGCCTACGCCTCCGGCACCGCCGCCCCGGACGGCACGGTGCTCATCGCCGGCACCGGCGCGATCGCCGCCCAGGTACGCGACCTGCGGCTGGACCGTGTCGCCGACGGCCACGGCTGGCTGCTCGGCGACGCCGGCTCGGGGTTCTGGCTCGGCCGCGAGGCGGTCCGCCGGCTGCTGACCGGCCTGGACCGCGCACAAGCCCCCGGCGACCTGGGCCGACGGGTGCTGTCGGAACTGACCGGCGCGACCGCTGTGGACGACCGCCCCCGTGCGACGGTCGACGCCGTGGTGCAGGCGGTGACCCGCCGACCGCCGGTGGAGCTGGCCCGGCTCGCGCCGCTCGTGGTGTCGTCGGCCCGCGACGGGGAGCCCACGGCGGTCGCGCTGATCGCCGAGGCCGCCGCGGCGCTGGCGCAGAGCGTGTCCCGGATCCGCCCGCCGGGAGCGGCCGACCCCGTGGTGCTCGGCGGCGGGCTGCTCAC
>NZ_JAGPXV010001152.1:0-574 GCF_018070405.1 Micromonospora sp. D75 | reverse complement strand
CCGGCGGGCCGACGATCACCCGGATCGCCGGGAAGTAGTCGAGCAGCACCTGACGGCAGCGCCCGCACGGCGGGATGACGCCCCGGCCCCGGTCCCCCACCGCGACGATCGTCTCCAGCTCGCCGGCGCCCTGGGTCGCGGCGGCCCCGATCGCCACCACCTCGGCGCACGGGCCGCCGGTGAAGTGGTAGACGTTGACGCCGCTGAACACCCGACCGTCGGTGCTGCGTACGGCGGCGGCGACGGTGTGGTTGTCGCTGCGGCAGCGCAGCTTCGCCACGGCGGTGGCGGCCTGCACGAGCGCCCGGTCGGTGTCCCGCATGATCATCCCCGCCCCTCGTCGGCCCCGTCGGCCCCCGTCGGCGGCAACTTTATCCCCGCCGGGCGGCCCGCCGGTGACGGCGCGCCCGTCGCCGGTAACCCGGGGGCGGTCCGCCGCGCGGCTGCCTATCCTTGGCGACGACATGCAGAAGCCAGCCGTACCCGCCGCCCCTGACACCGCCCGCGACCTGCACCGCCGCCTCGCCCCGCTGATGTTCCGCGACCAGCGCCGGCTCCAGCGGCGGCTCGACGG
>NZ_JAGPXV010001151.1:0-576 GCF_018070405.1 Micromonospora sp. D75 | reverse complement strand
CAAGTATCTCGTCCAGTGAGTGGAAGGTGAAGGTACCCGCGGGTCGGACTTCAAATGGTGACGCGCGCAAGAGTGGCACGGTGAGACCTGCCGCCTAGCTTGATGTGATGCTACATCAGAAAGAATTCGTCGGAGTCGTTCCATCGTAAGGCGATATTTTTTGAAGGTTGACAGTGTCGGAACTCGGTAGCAACCTCCGAAAACGGTCAACGGCGACGTTCACGAATAATCCAAATTGACGCGCGACCCCGTCGGTCGCCCGTACCGCTTTTGGGACTCATGGATCAGCCGCCACTTCCCGTTTCTGACTCGGCAAAGCGCTTGGCAAAGGCCGTCGTAGGGCGCATGCAGACGGTGCTGCCGATCGTAGACCGTGCGGTCTCCGCCTCAAGGGCTACGGCTTCCATGCGACTCATGGACAGTTCAGCCATCTGTTCGAGCCCCGTACAGCCGATGTGCCAATCGGTATCGCACCGCCACCACCTCTTAGCCCGAAGCGCAACCGCCGCGAACGCGTTCTCGTCAGCATTTAGCTTGATGGAAAGCCCGATCCGTTTCCTACTGCATCGACAGCAC
>NZ_JAGPXV010000119.1:0-11876 GCF_018070405.1 Micromonospora sp. D75 | reverse complement strand
TCCCGGAGCGGGTCGGCGGCGGCCGGAGCGGGGCCGGCCGGGAGCGCCGCCAGGTAACCGGGGTTGCCGCCGGTCAGGTCGTACCGGGCTCGCAGCTCCGCCTGGTCGACGTGGGGGTGCAGGAGCGCGACCTCGGCGAGGCCGAGCGGGCGGAGTTCGATCCGGTCGCGGGACGTCGGTTCCGGATCGGCGTTCTCGTCGGATTCCGGTGGGCCGAACGGCATCGGGGTCGCCATCTGGCGCGGGCGGTAGACGAGCACGAGCAGCAGCGGCGCGGGCACCGGATACCTCAGGAGGTGGGCGATCAGGCCGGTGGAGGAGGCGTCCGCCCAGTGCAGGTCGTCGAGGACCAGCACCAGTCCGTCCCGGGCGGCCAGGCCGATCAGCCGGCGGGCCGCCTGGTAGGTCCGGAACCGCCGGGCGTCCGACGCCGGTGGCACCGCGCCAGCGGGCTCCGCCCAGGTCGGTGCGGGTCGCCCGGCACGCAGTCCGCGGCGGGGTGGCTGGCCCTTCGTGAGGGCGTGCCGGAACACATGGAAGGGAACTCCTCGCTCGTCCGGCGCGCACGTCCCGACGGCCCACGGGACCGTGGGGGCGCATCGTTCCAGGGCCTCGCGGACGAAGCGGGTCTTGCCGATGCCCGGCTCTCCGACCACTTCGCAGACCATCTGCCGGCCGTGGCCGAGCGCGGCGGCCTGGGCTTTTCCGATACGCGCCAACTGTGCTCCCCGCCCGACGAAGCACGGGCCCGTTGGCGCATTTTCCAGCCCAGGTGTCATCACGCAGATCAGACGCTTTCCGGCACTCCATAGGGGATGGTCGCACTATACCGTCGGGAGCATCGGGAGATGTCGAAGATCTCGAATACGGCAGGCCTTTGTTTCACCGGATGTCGGAACGCCGATTCTTTCCGACATCGCACCACAACCCACAGAAAGGGACTGGTCACCACAATGACGGAACGATACCGACATCACTACGATTACGTGCGGCCGCATGAACCACCCGAAGCGGTCAAATCTCTACTCCACCGTCGGCCGGCATTGTCACTTCCGCCAATCTTTGAAGGCGGATCAGAAATGGCGACCGGAAACGGATGCCGCGCCGTCGAGCCGCGCGCGACAGCGCCGGCCTCGGAACCCCGCCACCCGGAAGATCCACTTCCGGGTACCCTCGATGCATAGATCCTTCACCGTCGCATCGATAGTCGTAGACAACTTTCACCACCGTCGATAGCCTCCATTCAGTGACACATGTCGATAAGGAGGCTCCATGCGACGGCTCATGCTCTCCTGCGCCCTGGCGGCCATCGGCGCCTGGGCAACAGCCCCGGCACCCGCGACCGCCGCTCCCCGCCCGGCACCCGGCCCCGTCGCCGACGCCGTGACCGCGAAGCTTCTCGGCTCGGCCGACGCCGCCGCCCGTACGGCGGACGCGCAGCAGGCCCGGATCAGCGTCACCCGCTCGAACGGGCGGTGGGCCTTCGGCACCGCGGTGCTGCCGGCGGACCGGTCCGCCGACGCGCACCCCACCGGCTCGGTCTTCCTCGCCCGGGCCGACGCCCGGGGCTGGACCGTCGCGGTCGACGGGGAGGCCGCGTTCGGCGACCTGGCCGCCGCGTCGCCGCTGGTGAGCGAGACCGAGAAGGCCGTCTTCACCACGCCCGTCACACCGACGTACGCGGGCAGCGACTTCCGCACCGGCATGGCGCTGCCGTTCGCGGTCGGGCAGACGTGGACGCTCACCTCCGGGCCGCACGGCTGGGGCGGCGCCGCCGCGCCGTGGAGTTCGGTCGACCTCGCCGGTGGCGACCAAGTCGTCCGCGCCGCCCGAGCCGGAACCGCGTACACGATGTGCACCGGCTGGATCCGGGTCATCCACGACCGGGGCTACTCGACGGACTACTACCACCTGTGGAACAGCATCTCCGTCAACGGCGCGGGCGTCGCCCAGGGCGCGTTCCTGGGCAACACCGGCACCGATGTCACCTGCGGCGGCTCCGCCACCGGCCGGCACGTGCACTTCGGACTGCGACAGAACTCGGCGTACGTCCCGATCGCCGGGCACGGCATCGGCAAGTGGGACTTCGTCAGCGGCGCGGCGGCGTACCAGGGCGGCGCCCGGCACGGGTCCGCCTACGTCGGCGCGGGCGGCGGCGTCTACAACTACGGCGCGCTCGGCTTCAACCAGGGAGTCGTCGACGCCAACGGCGGCGGCACGCTGACCCGGCGCTCCGGACCGGGCACCGGGTACGGCGTCCTCGGGTCGGTCGCCGACGGCGCCACCGTCACCGTCTCCTGCTCCGCCAACGGCACCTCGCACACCGGCCGCTACGGCACCACGGCGCTGTGGGACCGGCTCAGCGACGGCAGCTGGGTGTCCGACGCCTACCTCTCCACCGGTGTCAACGGGCCGGTAAACGGCTGGTGCTGACCGTGCGCGTGGATCATGGCACTGCTACCTTCCGGACGCATGGACGACTCCCCTCGCTGGTACCGCCCGGCCCCCGACGTGCTGCTCCTGGTCGGCAGCGCCACCGCGCTGCTCGGCTACCTGATCCCGTGGTTCCGCGCCAGCCGCATGCACCAGTGGTCGTACTCGGGCTGGGCCTATCTGGAGACCGAGGGCGGCTGGACCTGGCTGGTCGTGGTGGCCCTGGCGATTGCCGTCCTGGCCGGCCTCTGGGCCGGGCGGAGCGTGGCGTGCGCCAAGCTCTCGGTCGGCGCGGCGGTGGCCGGGATGTTCCTCGCCGGCGCGGTGGTCGCGGTGAGCCTGGGCGCGCTGCCCGAGCGCGACAGCATCAACTGGGTCGGTGAGCTGCCGTTCGAGATGGGGATGCCGCTCATGGCGGTCGGATTCGGGACCGTCGTCGCCGGGGCGCTGGGCACCGTACGCCGCCCGGTGCGGGAGTGACGCGACGTCACGCCGCCGGCAGGTCCACCACCCGGGTGGCCCAGCGGGCCATCAGCGCCGGGTCGTGGGTGATGACCAGGACCCCGGCGCCCTGCCGGCGCTGGTAGTCGCCGATGACGGCGGCGACGTGCGCCTGGGTGGAGGCGTCGAGCATCGCGGTGGCCTCGTCGCAGAGCAGGTAGTCCGGCCGGTGCACCAGGGCGCGGGCCAGGCAGGCGCGCTGCAGTTGCCCGTCGCTCACCGCGTGCGGACGGCGGGTCAGCAGGTCGGCTGTCAGCCCGACCAGGTCGGCCAGTTCCGCCGTACGGGCGGCGGCCTGCTCGCGCGGCGTGCCGGTGGCACGTAGCGGCTCGGCGACGATGTCGGCGAGGCTGAGCCGCGGGTCGGTGGCGGCGCGCGGGCTCTGGAACAGGATCGCGACACGCGTGCGGACGGAGGCGGGCAGCCGGTGCCGGGCGCCCCGGACGGGACTCCCGTCGAGCGTAAGGTGCCCGCTGTCCGGTGCGTGCAGCAGGGCGAGGACGCGGGCGAGTGTGGACTTGCCGCTACCAGACGGTCCACGTAGCCCGACCGTCTCGCCGGGGGCGATGTGCAGGTCGACCCGGTCGAGGACGCGCTGCCGGCCGTACGCGACGGAGACCTGGTGCGCGGCGAGCCCGGCGGCCGGCGCGGCGCCCGAGGCGACGGCGTCGGTGGCGTCCGGAGCCGTGACCGTCATGCCGGTACCTCCTCGCGCAGCGGATGGTGGCAGGCGACACGGCCCGCGCCCTCGGCGTCGAGGCGGGGCACTGTCGCGCAGGTGTCGGTGGCGCGGGCGCAGCGCGGGGCGAAGGCGCAGCCGCCGGGCAGGTCGGTGAGCGCCGGCGGGTGGCCGGGTACCGGCACGAACGCGCGATCGGGCAGCGCGTCGAGCAGCCCGGCGGTGTACGGGTGGGCCGGGGCGTCGAACAGCGCCCCGGTGGGGCGGTGCTCGACGATCCGGCTGGCGTACATCACGGCCACGGTGTCCGCGACGCGGCGCGCGGCGGCCAGGTCGTGCGTGATGAGCAGGACGGCCGCGCCGGTGTCGCAGCGGCGGCGCAGCAGGTCCAGCGTGTGGTCGACGAGCGGCCGGTCCAGGCCGGTGGTGGGTTCGTCGGCGAGCAGCACCGGCGGGTCGGGTGCGAGCGCCAGCGCGGTGGCGAGCCGCTGGGCCATGCCGCCGGACAGTTCGTGCGGGTACCGGTCCAGATCGGCCGGGTCGAGGCCGACGTCGGCGGCGATCCGGTCGGCGGCGGCCGGCGCGTCACGACGGGTGTGCCCGTGCGCGCGCAGCGTCTCCTCCAGCAGCTTCCGCCCGGTACGCACCGGGGTGAGCGCGGTGGCCGGACTCTGCGGGACCAGCCCGACGCCCCGGCCGCGTACGTGCCGGGCGAGGTGCCGCTCCCCCGCGCCGATCAGGTCGACCTCGTCGCGTCCCGGCGCGCGCAGGCGGGCCTGCCCGGTGACTGTGGCGTTGCGCGGCAGCAGGCCGAGCAGGGCGTGCGCGAGGACGGACTTGCCGCACCCGGACTCGCCGACCACCGCCAGCAGCTCGCCGGGCCGCAGCGTGAGGCTGAGGTCGGTGACGGCGTGCACGAGCGCGTCACGCAGCCGGAAGCGGACGGTCAGCCCGTCGACGGTCAGCAGCGCCGGGGCGGTCACAGCTGCAGCTCCGCCCGTACGCGCGGGTCGAGGCGGTCGCGCCACCGGCCGGTGAGCACGGCGAGCGCCAGCGTGGCCGCCACGAGCAGGAGGCCGGGGACGATGCTGGCCCACCAGGCGCCGGTGAGCAGCGACCGCTGCCCGTCGTTGATCATGTTACCGATCGAGGCGAGGTGCGGCGGCAGGCCGAGGCCGAGGAAGGACAGCGCGGTCTCGTGCCAGACGGCGTGCGGCACCATCAGCGTTGTCGCCAGCGCCAGGCGCGGCAGCACGTGCGGCAGCAGGTGCCGGGTGAGCACCCGGGCCCGGTTCGCGCCGCCGGAGATGGCGGCGTCCACGAACGGCCGGTTGCGCAGGCTGAGCAGCTCGGAGCGGACGATCCGGGCGGTGGACAGCCAGTGTGTCAACGCGATGGACGCGGTCACCGCGCCCAGGCTGGGGCGCAGCATCGCCACGATGAAGATGCCCAGCAGCAGGTGCGGCAGCGCGGCGACGGTGTCCACGACGCGCATGAGCGCCCGGTCGACCCAGCCGCCGACGCTGCCGGCGAGCGCGCCGACCAGCCCGCCGATGACCGCGGCGACGAGCGCCGCGACCGCGCCGACAAGCAGCGAGACGCGCAGGCCGTAGAGGCTGCGCAACGCCACGTCGCGGCCGAGGTCGTCGGTGCCGGCCAGGTTGTCGGCCGACGGCGCGAGCCGGGTACGGGAGAGGTCGACGGCGCTCTGGTCCAGCGGCCACAGGACCGGGGCAAGCAGCGCGGCGGCCACCACACCGGCGAGCACCACGACGGCGACTGTCGTGCCCGCGCTGCCGGGGCGGCGCAGGCGCCGGACGCGCGCGGGGAGGGCGAGGTCAGTCATCGAGGCGTACCCGGGGGTCGGCGGCGGCGTAGGCGATGTCGGTGAGCATATTCGCGGTCAGCACCACGACGGCGGTGGCCAGGGTCGTGGCCGCGAGCAGCGGGAAGTCGGCGCCCAGCGCCGCCTCGACGGTGACCGCGCCGAGGCCGGGCAGCGAGAACACGGTCTCCACCAGGACCGCGCCGCCGACGAGTTCGGGCAGGTGCGTGCCGACCAGGGTGAGGAACGGCAGCAACGCGGTACGCAGCGCGTGTCCGAACAGGACGACCCGGCCGGGCAGTCCCCGGGCGCGGGCGGCCAGGACGTGGTCGTCGCGCAGGCTCTCGGCGACCGCGTCACGGACGAACAGGACGAACCACGGGGCCTGGGAGATCGCCAGCACCGTCACCGGGAGCACCAGGTGCCGGGCCACGTCGGCCGGGTCGGTGCTCGTGGCGGTGATGTCGGTGAGCCCGCCGGCGGGCAGCCAGCCGAGGCTGAGCGCGAACACGGCGATCGCCGCGAGGCCGATCCAGAACACCGGCATGGACTGCACGGCGTACGCGACGGCGCGCAGCGCCCGGTCGAACCAGCCGCCACGCCGGTACGCGGCCAGCGTGCCCAGCAGCACGCTCGCCACCAGCACCAGGGCCAGCGCGGTGCCGACGAGCAGCAGCGTCCATCCGGCCCGGGAGGCCAGCACCGAGGTGACCGGCTCGTGCCGGCTCGTCGACCAGCCCAGGTCGCCGCGTAGCAGGTTGCCGAGCCAGCGGGCGTACTGCACCGGCAGCGGGTCGTCGACACCCCAGTTGGCGCGGATCTGCGCCAGGTTCTCCTCGCTGGTGGTGAACGACGCCGCGCCCGCGTACTGCTGGGCCGGGTCGATCGGGGAGGCGGCGCCCAGGGCGAACATGCCCATGCTGGTGGCGGCCAGCACCGGCACGGCGACCAGCAGCCGCCGCCGGACCACTGTGCCCGCCCCGGCCAGCCGCCGCCGTCCGGTCACGATTCCTTCGTCCAGGTGTGCACGTTCCACCAGATGCTGTTGGCGACGTCGTGCTCGTGCGGCTCGACCCGCGGCGTCACCCCGGTCACGGCGTCCTTCAGCACGTAGGTGTGCTGGAGGTAGGTGAGGAACACCCACGGCACGTCGGCGGCGAGCTGCTTCTGGAACGTGGCGTACGCGGCCTTGCGGGCGGCCGGGTCGGCGTTGTCCCGGCCGGCCTGCAACGCGGCGTCGGTGACCGCCGAGCGGTACGAGCCGGGGTTGAAGAAGCCCTGCCCGGCGAAGGCCGAGCTGAACAGCTTGTAGGAGACGAAGTCCGGATCGTACGGCGTGCCGTAGCCCATGATCAGCGCGTCGCGCTTCATGCGCGGCGTGATCGCGTCCCAGGTCAGGCCCTCCGGAGTGACAGTGATCCCGACCTTCTTCGCGTCGGCGGTGACGGCCAGTGCGAGTTCCTTGCGCAGGCTGTCGGTGGCCGGGTACAGGATCGTGAACGCGGCCTGCCGCCCGTCCTTGACCCGGATGCCGTCCGGGCCGGGCTTCCACCCGGCGGCGTCCAGCTCCGCCGTGGCGGCGGCGACGTCGGCGCCGGGCTTGCCGGCGATCGTCGGCTCGGCGTACTCCGACGTGGGCGGCACCGGCCCGAACGCGGGCTCCCCCGCGCCGCCGAGCACGCCGGTCACCATGGCCTGCCGGTCCACCGCGACGTTCAGCGCCTTCCGGATCGCGGGGTCGCCGGTGACCGGGTTGCCCATCGGCAGCATGACGCCCCGGTAGTCGGCGGTCGGCACCTTGTGCACCCGGTAGCCGTCGCGGCTCTCGAAGCCGGAGGCGAGCTTCGGCGCAAGCTCCGCCGCGTCGAACTCGCCGGCCCGCATCCGCTGGGCGCGGACGTTGTCGTCGGCGACGAACGCCACCACCACGCCCGAGTTCGCCGGTTTGCCGTCCCAGTACGTCTCGTTCGCCGCGAGCACGAGCCGGTCACCCGGGGTCCATGAGGTGAACCGGTACGGACCGGTGCCGACCGGCTTGCGGTTGAAGGTCGCCTTGTTGATGTCCTGCCCGGCGAACGCCTTCGCCGGGACGACCCCCAGCGCCAGCCGCTGCAGGAACGGCGCGTACGCGTACTTCAGCGTGAACACGACCGTCGCCGGGTCGGGCGCGGTGACGGAGGCGAGCATGTCCAGATCGGACCGCAGCGTGGAGTCGACGGCCGGGTCGAGCACCGCCTGGTAGGTGAACACCACGTCCTGTGCGGTCAGCGGGCTGCCGTCGTGGAACAGCACGCCTTCGCGCAGCTTCGCGGTGACGGTCTTCCCGTCCGCCGAGACGGTGGGCAGCTCGCGGGCCAGGGCGGGCACCAGCTCGTTGCGGGCGTCCCGGGCGACCAGCCCGTCGAAGATCAGCGACGCGCCGTCGACGCCGTAGTTGAGCACCGGGTTGAGCGTGTCCGGCTCGCCCGCGGTGGCGACCACGAGCGTGCCGGAGTTGCCCGGGCCGCCGGTCGACGCCGTGGGTGACGAGCAGCCGGCGGCGACGAGCAGGGCGACGGCGAGCACCGCTGCCACGCGTACGGGCTTGGGTCTGATCGCCACCGGCAACCCCTCGAACACTCGTCTGCGGATGGCAGCCGGGCGGGCGCTCCGGCGAGGATCGATCATCGCGTGCCCGAGCGCCCGCTACCGCCACTCTTCTGTAGTTGCCAACTATATGCAATACCGGCCGGTCGATGGCGGTGACCCGCCGGCCCCCGGTCTCGCTCACAAGGCGGCCGCGCTGTCCGCTGAATATGCTCAAGGGGTGGAGGACAGCGAGCAGGCGGTGCTGACCGGGATGTTGCAGTCGGCGGAGGACGCCGCCCCGGTGCAGGCGGTCGAGGCCGTCACCGGCGTCATCGCCACGGCGCTGAACGCGCGCGGCGTCTCGCTGCTGATCGCCGACCTCAGCGGTCGCGCGCTGGTCCGGCTGACCCACCAGCCGGACGGCGGCGGCGCCGGGCGACGCCACGGCGAGGAGGCAGCCGAGGTCCTCCCGTTCGACGGCGGGCCCTACGAACGCGCCCTCCGTCAGCAGGCCCCCGAGGTCGTCCCCGGCGACGGCACGTGGACCGTGCTGGCGCCGGTCACCGACCGCGGTGAGGCGATCGGCCTGCTGGAGATCGACCTGCCCGACGAGCCGGACGGCGACGTGGTGAACTGGGTCGCCCGTACCGCGCACGCGCTGGCGTTCGTGGTCATCGCCAACCGCAGGCACACCGACCTGTTCGAGTGGGGACAGCGCACCACCCCGTTCACCCTCTCCGCCGAGATCCAGCGCCGCCTGCTGCCCGCCTCGTTCACCTGCGAGGCCGGCGCCTTCGCTCTCTCCGGCTGGCTGGAACCCGCCGCGAGCGTCGGCGGCGACACCTTCGACTACAGCCTGGCCCGGGACCTGCTGCACCTCAGCGTCACCGACGCGATGGGCCACGGCGTGGCGAGCGCGCTCACCGCCACCCTCGGCGTGGGCAGCCTGCGCAACACCCGCCGGCGCGGCCTCGGTCTCGTCGCGCAGGCCGAGGAGGCCAACCGGGCGGTCGCGGAGCACGCCAACGTACGCGGCGCGTACGTCACCGCCGTGCTGGGCCGTATCGACCTGACCACCGGGCGCTGCGAGCTGCTGAACGCGGGGCACGTCCCGCCGCTGCTGGTCCGGGACGGCCGGGTCGTACCCGTGGAACTGCCGGGCAACTTCCCGTTCGGGATGTTCCCCGGCGAGAGCTACCGCAGCGCGGAGCTACCGCTGCTGCCCGGCGACCGGCTGGTGGTGGTCACCGACGGCATGCGCGAACGCAACGCCGCGGACCTCGACCTGGCCGCCGCCCTGCTCCGCCTCGCCCACCTGCATCCCCGCGAGGCGGTCCGGGCACTGTCCGACGCGATGCTGGAGATCGCCGGGCCGGCTCTGGCCGACGACGCCACACTGCTCGTCGTCGACTGGTACGGCGGCCACGGGCCACGCCGCAGCACCGCCGGCGCGGACAGCGCCCGCGTCAGCCCGGACGAGGAGCGCTCAGCGCACCGCCGTCGGTGAGCCGTCCTCGGCCTCGCGGACCGTGCCGAAGAGCGGGATGACGCGGTCCACCGAGGTGATCGAGAAGACGTTGCGGATCGACTGGCGTACGACGGCCAGACCGAGCCAGCCGTCGCGCTCCCGCAGGTTCTTGTAGACGAGCACCAGCGCGCCCAAGCCGCTGGAATCCACGAATCCGACCTGGGTCAGGTCGACGACCACCGTCCGCGCACCGGTCTCCACCACCTCGAGCAGCCGGTCACGCAACTGAGGCGCGCTGGCCATGTCCAGATCGCCGACGACCTCGATCACCGGGCCGACGCGCCCCTGCCGGGTCGTCACCGAGAACTCCACCACGCCCCCTCTACCGCGCCGCCGACGGCACCACACTTCTACCCACCGTGCCAGATATCCGCCCTGATCGCCTCCCGTAGGTGCGCGACGGCTCAGCGGCCTCGCCGCAACGTGGTGGAGGACCCCTCAGTGCCGGTCGAGCCCGGTACCGGAGCGGGGATCCACACCTCGGCGGCGGCCCGGCGGCGCTCGGCGAGGCGTACCGCCGGCCGCATCGCCAGGCCGGCGAGCACGAACAGCCCGCCGAGCACCAGCCAGCCCGGGGTGCCCCAGCCGAGCAGCAGCGAGGTCAGCAGCACCGGGCCGAGCATCCGGGCGAGCTGCGGCGCCATGCCGAAGAAGCCCTGGTACTGCCCCTGCCGGTCGGGTCGGGCCAGGGTGAAGCCGACCTCCCAGCCGCTGGCCGCCTGCACCATCTCGCCGAACACCTGCACCAGTGCCGCGCCCAGCAGCACCGCCGAGGCCACCCACGCGCCGCCGACCATCCCGGAGACCGCGTACGCGCCGCAAGCGACAAGCAGCACCCAACCGGCGTGCCCGCTGGCCCGCGCCGCCGTGCCCGGATCGGTCACCCGGCGGGCCACCCGGACCTGCCACAGCACCACGCACAGCATGTTCACGGTGAGCACGATCGCGCCCATCGGCGCCGGGGCGTCGGTCCGTTCCGCGATCCACAGTGGCAACGCCAGGCTGAGCAGCGGCATGTTCAGGCACATCACCGCGTTCAGCAGGGTGATCAGCGCGTACGGGCGGTCGCGCAGCACGGCCAGCCGGCCCGGCTCGGGTCCGGCCGGGACCGGCGCCGCCGCCTCGGGCAGCCGGCGCACCAGCAGGGCGGCGGCCAGGAAGCTCGCCGCGTCGAGCGCGAAGGCGGACAGGTACGCCGGGCGGCTGTCCGCCCAGAGCACGAGCGCGCCCAGCCCGGCCCCGGCGGCCAGGCCGGCGTTCGAGACCGACTGCAACCGGGCCCGTACCGCGGTGCGCCGCGCGGGCTCGATCAGCCCGACCAGCAGCGCCTGCCGGCTGGCGGTGAGCCCGGCCTGACAGGCGGCGTAGCAACATGCGAGCAGCACGAACAGCGGGAAGGAACGGATCACGAGGAAGCCGCTGAGTGCGGCGGCGGTGGCGACGGCGAAGACGACTGTCATCCGCCGCGCGCCGTAGCGGTCTGCCAGCTGGCCGGCGGGCACTCCGGCGAGGATGCCCGTCGACCAGCCCACGGTGAGGGCGATCCCGACCTGCGCCGGGGACAACCCGACCACCCGGATGAAGAACAGCGCCGAGCAGGCGTAGAACGCGCCGTCACCCACCGAGTTGGCGAGCTGGGCCAGGGCCAGCACCCGGACCCGGCGGCCGGTGTCGACATCGGTCATTGCTCGTCCCCCGTTCGCCGTGCTCCTTCCTCCATCCAAGACCTGCGGATTGGCTCACAGAAGCGCCGATTCCAGGCGATTCGATTGGGCCAATGTAGGGTCGTCGCGGTGGACGTACACGTGAGCCTGGCCGGCCCCGGCGACCGCGCCACCCGGATCCACAGGCAGTTGCTGGAGGCGATCCTGGACGGCCGGCTGCGGCCCGGCGAACGGTTGCCACCGACCCGCGAGCTGGCCCGGCGGCTCGACGTCTCCCGCAACACGGTCGCCGTCGCCTACGAGCGGCTGACCGCCGAGGGCCTGCTCACCGCCCGGGTCGGCGCGGGCACGTTCGTCGCAGGCGAGCCGGTCGCCCGCGCCCGGCCCCGTCCGGCACCGGCCGGTGGCGTACGCCCGCGGGGGTTCTGGGCGTCCGCCGCGCCGGCCCCCACCGCCGCGCCCCGACCGGGCCACGACTTCCGGGCCGGCACCCCTGACACCGGGCTGTTCCCGCTGGCCACCTGGCGGCGGCTGGTCGCCGGGGAACTGCGCACCGCGACGATCCGGGGCGGATACGCCGACCCGGCCGGGCACCAGGGCCTGCGTACCGCCGTCGCCCGTTACGTGGGACTCGCCCGCGCGGTACGGGCCGCGCCCGAGGACGTCGTCGTCACCCAC
>NZ_JAGPXV010001150.1:0-590 GCF_018070405.1 Micromonospora sp. D75 | reverse complement strand
GTCGATCAACGTCTCCTCGCTGAGCGTGACCGGCTTCGGCGGCGGCGTCATCTACTACCCGACCAGCACCGCCGAGGGCACCTTCGGCGCGGTCGCCATCTCGCCCGGCTACACCGCCTCCTGGTCCAGCCTGAGCTGGCTCGGCCCTCGGATCGCCTCACACGGCTTCGTGGTGATCGGCATCGAGACCAACACCCGGCTGGACCAGCCGGCCAGCCGGGGCCGGCAGCTCCTGGCCGCGCTGGACTACCTGACCGAGCGCAGCTCGGTGCGCGGCCGGATCGACTCGTCCCGGCTCGCGGTGGCCGGTCACTCGATGGGCGGCGGCGGCAGCCTGGAGGCCGCGGCGGCCCGGCCGTCGCTGCAGGCCGCCGTCCCGCTGGCGCCGTGGAACCTGGACAAGACCTGGTCCGATGTACGGGTGCCGACGCTCATCATCGGCGGCGAGACCGACAGCGTCGCGCCGGTGGCGACCCACTCGATCCCGTTCTACAACAGCATCCCGGCGTCCTCGGAGAAGGCGTACCTGGAGCTGGACGGCGCGAGCCACTTCTTCCCGCAGACGACGAACACGCCGACGGCGAAGCAGA
>NZ_JAGPXV010001149.1:0-591 GCF_018070405.1 Micromonospora sp. D75 | reverse complement strand
GGCCGGTGGCGACGAGGTGCCGCGCGAGCACGCCGGCCAGGGTTCCGGCCGCGCCGGTGAGCAGCACGGTGCCGTCGGGGTCGGCGGGCGCGGGGATGCGCAGCACCACCTTGCCGACGTGGCGGGCCTGGCTGACGTGCCGCAGCGCCTGCCGGGCCTGACGCACGTCCCACACCCGTACGGGCAGCGGACGCAGCGCGCCCCGCGCGAAGAGGTCGAGGATCTCGGTGAGCATCTCGCCGATGCGGGTGCTGCCCGCCTCGTTCAGGTCGAACGCGCGGTACGCCACGCCCGGGTGGTCGGCGGCGACCGCCTCCGGGTCGCGTACGTCGGCCTTGCCCATCTCCACGAACCGGCCACCGCGCGGCAGCAGCCGCAGCGACGCGTCCACGAACTCACCGGCCAACGCGTCGAGCACCACGTCCACCCCGGCACCGCCGGTGGCCGCGCCGAAGACCTGCTCGAACTCGGTGGTCCGCGACGACGCGATCCGCTCCCCGGCAACCCCCAGGCCCCGCAGCACACCCCACTTGCCGGGGCTCGCCGTCGCGTGGACGGTGGCGCCGAGGTGGTGGGCGAGCTGGATGGCGG
>NZ_JAGPXV010001148.1:0-600 GCF_018070405.1 Micromonospora sp. D75 | reverse complement strand
TGTCCCGGCTCGGCGCGGCCGGCGCGCTGACGCTCGGCGACGACACGAAGTTCGCCGGCATGTTCCGGGCACACGGGCGGCTCGCGCCGGTCTGGGACCTGCCGGAGGACACCCCGGCCGCCGAGTGGGAGGCGCCGCTGGCGGAGTTCGCCAAGCGTTACGCCGAGGCGGTCGCCGAGCAGGCGCCGCTGGACGCGGCCGGCCGCCGGTCGCGGCAGGGGCTGCTCGGCCGCCAGCTGACGCTGCGCTGACGTTCCGGGTCAGGCGGCCCCGCCCTTCTCCCGCACCAGCGGGCAGGACATGCAGCGCGGGCCGCCGCGCCCGGAGCCCAGCTCCGATCCGGCGATCGCGATCACCTCGATGCCGGCCCGTTCCAGTTGCGCGTTGGTCTCCACGTTGCGCTCGTACCCGACGCAGAGCCGGGGCGCGAGCGCGAGCGTGTTGTTGCCGTCGTCCCACTGCTCGCGTTCGGCGGTGACCGGGTCGAGGCCGGTGTCGATCACCCGGAGCTGGTCGAGGTCCATCGCGTCGGCGGCGGCGCGCAGGAACTTCGCCGGGCCGTCGACCCGCAGGTCGTCGCCGTCGGCGCCGACGATCACC
>NZ_JAGPXV010001147.1:0-605 GCF_018070405.1 Micromonospora sp. D75 | reverse complement strand
GCAGGTGACCGGTGAGGCAGTAGTAGAGCAGCACGCCGAGGGCGTACATGTCGGCGGCCGGGGTGGCGGGCTGCCGGTCGAGCTGCTCCGGCGCCAGATAGGCGGGGGTGCCCACCACCACGCCGTCCGGAGTGTGGTCCGGCGCGCCGGCCGGGGTGGCGATGCCGAAGTCGAGCACCTTCACCCCGCACGGGGTGAGGATCACGTTCGCGGGCTTCACGTCCCGGTGCACGATGCCGTGCGCGTGCGCGGCCGCGAGCGCGGCGCACACCTCGGCGCAGACCCGCGCCGCGATCCGCCAGTCCAGCGGCCCCGCGCGCAGGTGCGCGGCGAGCGTCTCGCCCTCGGCCAGCTCCATCACGATGTACGGCGCCGGCCGGCCGTCGGGCAGCGTGGCGGTGCCGAAGTCGTGCACGCTGGCGACGTTCGGGTGCACCAGGCGAGCCGCCGAGCGCGCCTCGGCCCGGATCCGCTCCACCGAGCCGGCCTCGCCGTCGAGCCGGGGCGAGATCAGCTTCACCGCGACGGTCCGGTCCAGCACACGGTCGTGCGCCCGCCAGACCTCCGACATGCCACCCAGGCCGGCCCGCTGTTCGAGCTCGTAC
>NZ_JAGPXV010001146.1:0-605 GCF_018070405.1 Micromonospora sp. D75 | reverse complement strand
CGTCGAACACCGGCGTACGACCGACGAGCCCGGCCGCCATCCGCGCCGACTGCGCCCCCTGACCCGGGAACACGAAGACGGGACCTGCGCCGGCGCTGGTGACCGTACCGGTGACGAGGTTCCCCGCCGGCTGGCCGGCGGCGAGGGCGTCCACCCCGACCAGCAGCTCGTCGGCGGTCGACCCGACGACGGCGGCACGGTGGTCGAACGTCGAGCGGGTGGTGGCCAGCGACCAGCCGACCGCCGCCGGATCGATCTCGCCGCGCCTGCGCAGGAAGTCCGCGAGCCGGGCCGCCTGCCCGCCCAGGGCGGTCCTCGACCGGGCCGACACCGGCCAGAGGGTCACGTCCGAGGCGACCAGGCCCGGCCGGCGCGCGGGCTCGACGGCGCCGGTCCCGTCCGCCTGCCCGCCGTCGGCGGTCGCCGCCTCGGCGACGCGCGGGCGGTACTCCTCCAGGATGACGTGGGCGTTGGTGCCGCTGACCCCGAAGGAGGAGACGCCGCCGCGGCGGGGGCGGTCCAGTTCCGGCCACGGCTTGGACTCGGTGAGCAGGGAGACCGCCCCGGCCGTCCAGTCCACGTGCGGGGACGGCTCGTCGATGTTC
>NZ_JAGPXV010001145.1:0-606 GCF_018070405.1 Micromonospora sp. D75 | reverse complement strand
GCCGGCAGCGAGCCGTTCAGCTCGGTGGACGTGCTGCCCGAGCCGCCCGGCCTGCGCTCGCCCGCGCACGCGGGCCTGCCCCAGTGGCTGGCGGTGGCCGGTTTCGGGCGCAAGCGGCGGGCCCTGGACCGGGGTGCCGCCCGCGGCTACCCGGTCGCCTCGGTACCCACCCGACGTGCCACGGAGGTGTTGCGCAACCAGCCCTGCGACCTGCCCACGCCGCCGCCGCTGCGGGCGGCCGAGGCCCTCACCGCGCTGCGTGACGCGGGCGCGCACCAGGGCCTGCTGGTCTGCTGAACCGCCGCCGGGACCGGCTGCCGGGCAACCTGGCGAAACTTCCTCGCGATCCTGCGGTCCGTGATTGAGTACCTACGGAGCGGGAAGACCGCTCGCCGCGGAACGGCCCACGACGCCGTGCGGCGGACGGCCACCGCCTTCGACGTACTCCGTCACGTAACCCAACTTCCTCACCCGGTGCGTGGTCCGACCACGCGCACGACCGGTTACGACCGGGCGGGGACCTTCGGCGAGGGGGGCGCGGATGTTCGGACAGACCACCACACCCACACCACCGACCACCGACCGGGGTCTGGAGGACCTGGACGC
>NZ_JAGPXV010000118.1:0-11952 GCF_018070405.1 Micromonospora sp. D75 | reverse complement strand
TGGTGTTCCTGGCCGTGGTGCTGGCGCAGCTCGCGGTGCCGAACCTGCTGCGCCCGCACTACCTGCCGCCGGAGCGGGTCACCGTGCCGGTGACCGCCGACACTGTCAACCGGGCCCGCAACCTCGGCAGCATCACCGGCTCGCCGGTCGTCGGCGGACTGGACGTGCCGGGCGCCTGGGTCACCGACATCAGCCCGCTGCGTACCGCCGACGGACGGCAGCTCTCCGACGCCGTGTTCGGCACCTGTTTCCGCGACCCGCCGCGTACCGGCGCCACCGGCACGTTCGGCGACACCGCGGTCTGCCTCGGCAAGCTCGACCTGCACGTGGACCTGGCCTACCAGCCGAACCACCGGTTCTGGACGTTCCAGTGGATCGAGCTGGCGCTGCACCTCGGCGCGGCCGGTCTGCTGGCGGCGCTCGGCCTGTGGCACGTCCGGAGACGGGCCGGCTGAGCGGACGGGGGCGGCCGGTCCGGGCGCGTGGCGCGCGCCCGGACCGCCGTACCTAGCGCTTCAGCAGCGCGCGCAGCGCCTCGGCGATCTCGCCCGGCGCCTCCTCGGCCATGAAGTGCCCAGCGGTGGTGGTGCGGTGCTCCAGGTCCGGCGCCCAGGCCCGCCACACCGCCGCCGCGTCGTAACCCAGCGCGGCACCCCAGTCCTGCTGGATGACGGTGACCGGCATGGCCAGCCGCCGCCCGGCGTCCCGGTCGGCCCGGTCGTGCGCCACGTCGATCCCGGCCGACGCCCGGTAGTCGGCGACGATCGAGTCGACCGCCTCCCCGGAGGCCCGCAGGTACTCGGCGCGCACCTGCGCCGGCATCGCCGCCGGGTCACCCGCCCAGGCGTCGAGGAAGTGCCCGAAGAACGCGTCCGCGCTGGCCGCGATCATCTGCTCGGGCAGGCCGGGCGGCTGCGCCATCAGGTAGAGGTGGAACGCCACCGACGCGTGCACGCCGTGCAGCACGTCCCACATGTCGAGGGTCGGCAGCACGTCGAGCGACGCCAGGTGGGTGACCGTGTCCGGGTGGTCGAGGCCGGCCCGGACCGCCACCAGGGCGCCCCGGTCGTGCCCGGCGAGCGCGAACCGCTCGTGTCCGAGCGCGCGGGCCGCCGCCACCACGTCGGCGGCCATGGTCCGCTTGCTGTACGTGTCCTCGCTGGCAGCGGCCGGCTTGTCGCTGGCGCCGTAGCCGCGCAGGTCCGGGCAGATCACCGTGTGCTCGCCGGCCAGGTCGGCGGCGACGTGCCGCCACATCAGATGCGTCTGCGGGAAGCCGTGCAGCAGCACGACCGGGCTGCCGGAGCCGCCGACCGCCACGTTCAGCGCCACGCCCTCGGCGACCGGAACGCGCTGGTAGTCGAATCCCGCGATGGTGGTGCTCATCTCGATCCCTCTTTCGTCTCGTCGTACCTGACCAGCGTGGCGGCGCCCGATGAGCAACCGATGAGCGCGATACGGTGGCCCGGGTCGAGGAGGGGTCGGTGCCTGTCGGTTTCGGTGTGCTGGGTCCGGTCACGGCCTGGGACGACGCGGGTGAGCCGGTCGACCTGAAGGGGCCCCGGCACCGGGCCGTGCTGGCCCGGCTGGTCGCCGCCCGGGGCCGGGTGGTGCCGGTCGGGCAGATCGTCGACGACCTGTGGGACGACCCGCCGGCCGGCGCGGTGGGCGCGGTCCGCACGTTCGTCGCGGCGCTGCGCCGCCGCCTGGAACCGCGCCGTCCGCCACGCGAGGCGGCCCGGCTGCTGGTCACCGAGGGACCGGGGTACGCGCTGCGCGCCGACCCGGGCGCCGTCGACGCCTGGCGGTTCGAGGACACGGTCAGCGCGGCAGCCGACGCGCTGCCCCGAGCGGCGCTCGACCGGCTCGACGAGGCGCTGGGCTGGTGGCGCGGGCCCGCGTACGCCGACTTCGACCAGCCGTGGGCTCACGCCGAACGGTCCCGGCTCGACCAGATCCGGCTCACCGCCGTGGAGCGGCGGGCCGAGGCGCTGCTGGCGCTGGACCGGGCCGCCGACGCCGTACCCGATCTCGACGCGCACGTCGCCGCGTACCCGTGGCGGGAGGACGGGTGGGCGCTGCTGGCGTCGGCGCTCTACCGCGCCGGGCGGCAGGCCGACGCGCTCGCCGTGCTGCGCCGCGCCCGGGAGCTGCTGCGCGACCAGCTCGGGCTGGACCCCGGACCCCGACTGCGGCGGCTGGAGACCGACCTGCTGCGCCAGACCGAACCCGAACCGACCGGCGCGGCGCGCGTCTGGGCCGAGACCGCCGCGGCGTACGAGCGCAGCGTGGTGCCCGGCGCGCGGGCCCGGCTGGAGTCCACTGTCGGCCTGCTGCGCAGCCTCGCGGTGACCGGGCCGGGCGGACTGGAGGCCGCCCGGGACCACCGCGAAGCGGCCATCACCGCCGCCGAGCAGCTGGGCGACCCGGAGTTCACCGCGCGCGTGATCGGCGGATACGACGTACCCGCGATCTGGACCCGCTCGGACGACCCGGCGCAGGCGGCCCGGGTCGTCGCGGCGGCACAGCGGGCCCTGGCCGGGCTGGGCCCGGACGCGCCGGAGGCGACCCGCGCCCGGCTGCTGGCCACCGTCGCGATCGAGTCCCGCGGTACGACGGCACCCGGCCCGGCGCAGGCCGCGCGGGAAGCGGAGGCGATCGCCCGACGGGTGGCCGGCCCGGCGCTGCTGGCCCAGGCGCTCAACGGTGTCTACATGCAGACGTTCCACAGGGCCGGGCTGGCCGCCGAGCGGGACGGGATCGGCGCGGAACTGGTGGCGCTCGCCGCCCGGCACGGCCTGGCCACAGTGGAGATCCTCGGGCACCTGATCCGCGTGCAGGCGCGCAGCGCGCTCGCCGACTTCACCACCGCCGACGCGCACGCCGACGCGGCGGACCGGCTCGCCGCCCGGCACGAGAGCCCCCTCGTCGGCGTGTTCACCGGCGGCTACCGGGCCATGCGGACCGCCGCCACCGGCGCCGCGTACCCGCAGGCGGAGGCGGCGTACCGGTCGTGGGCGACCGGGCTGGCCGGCTGCGGGATGCCCGGCGTGGAGCGCGGCCTGCTGCCGCTGGCGCTGCTGTGCCTGCGGGTGTGGCACGACCGGCCCGCCGACTTCCCGGCCGACACCGACTGGGGCCCGTACGCGCCCTGGACGCGCCCGCTGCTGCTGCTCGCCGCCGACCGGCGCGACGAGGCAGCCAGGGCGTTGCGCCGCACCCCGGCGCCGCCGCGTGACCTGCTGCAGGAGGCGCTGTGGTGCCTCACCGGCCGCGCCGCTGTGGCGCTCGGGGACCGGGACGCGACGCTCCGGGCGCGCGACGCGCTCGTCCCGGCGGCGGGCGAGGTGGCCGGGGCGGGCAGCGGTCTGCTCACCGTCGGGCCGGTGGCCGCACACCTGGACCGCCTCGACGCCGCCCTCGAAGGGAGCGGCGACCGGGGCTAGGGTGCGGCGATGGACGAGCTGAGGCACCTGTTCCGGCGCGCCGCCGACCATGCGGCCGACTACCGGCTGTCGCTGCCGGAGCGGCCGGTCGGCGTACCCGTGGACCAGGCCGCGCTGACCGAGGCGTTCGCCGGTCCGTTGCCGGACGCGCCCACCCCGCCCGAGCAGGTCCTCGCCGACCTGGTGGCCGCCGCCGAACCCGGCCTGGTCGCCACCGCCGGTCCCCGCTACTTCGGCTTCGTCGTCGGTGGCGCCTCCCCCGCCGCCACCGCCGCCGACATGCTGGCCGTCGGCTGGGACCAGATCGCGTTCAACGCGGTCACCTCCCCCGCCGCCGTGGCCGCCGAGACGGCCGCCGGCGGCTGGCTGAAGGACCTGCTCGGCATCCCGGCGACCGCGTCAGTCGGCTTCGTCACCGGCGCGCAGGCGGCGAACACCGCCGGGCTCGCCGCCGCCCGCCACCAGGTGCTCGCCGACGCCGGCTGGGACGTGGAGCGGCGCGGCCTGCCCGGCGCACCTGCGGTACGCGTGTTCGCCGGGGCCGAACGGCACGCCACCATCGACAGGTCGCTGCGCCTGCTCGGCCTCGGCACCGACGCGCTGCACGCGGTGCCGACCGGCCCGCAGGGCGCGATCGACCCGGACGCCCTGGAAGCGGCGCTGCGCGACGCCGGTCCCGGCCCGACCATCGTCTGCCTGCAGGCGGGCAACGTGAACACCGGCGCGTGCGACGACCTGCGCTGGGCCTGCGACCTGGTCCACCGGTACGGCGGCTGGGCGCACGTGGACGGCGCCTTCGGGCTGTGGGCGGCTGCCAGCCCGTCGACCCGGCACCTGGTCGACGGGCTGGAGAACGCCGACTCGTGGGCCTGCGACGGCCACAAGTGGCTGAACCTGCCGTACGACAGCGCGTTCGTGTTCTGCGCTCGGCCCGACGCGCACGCGGCGGCCATGTCGCTCGCGGCCGCGTACCTCGTGGGTTCCGGTGGGGTGCCCGCGGGCGCGGACCTGACCGCGGAGTCCTCGCGCCGCGCCCGGGGTTTCGCGGTCTGGGCGGGCCTGCGGGAGCTGGGCCGCGACGGCGTCGGCGCGCTGGTCGAGCGGTGCTGCGCGCTGGCGCGCCGGTTCGCCGACGGGCTCGCCGGAGCCGGGTTCGAGGTGGTGAACGACGTGGTGCTCAACCAGGTGCTCGTCGGGTTCGGCGACGACGCGCGCACCGACCGGGTGGTGGCCGCCGCGCAGGTGGACGGGACGTGCTGGGTGGGCGGGACGACGTGGCGGGGGCGGCGGCTGATGCGGATCTCGGTGTCGAACGCGACCACGACGGAGGCGGACGTGGACCGGTCGGTGGCGGCCATCATCCGCGTGGCCCACCGGGACGGCGGCGACATGGTTCACTGAGGACGGTTACCGGCCGCGGCGGCAGTTGCCTGGCCGAACCGCTTCACATGCCTCGGCGGGGCACACACGCAGCGCGATCGGTTGGTAGCGTGGCGCTCACCACTGTCCCCTGGGGAGGGTCGTGATGTGGGCGGACGAGGCCGCGCTGGACGCGGCGGCACGCCGGCTCGACGAATGGGAGTCGTCCCTGGCCGACCGGGCGGCACGGGCCCGCGACCTGTCCGCCCGCACCCAGGCGCTGACCGGCACCGCGCGCAGCGCCGACGGTCTGGTCGAGGTCACCGTCGACTCGTCCGGGCTGCTCGCCGACCTGCGGCTGGACGAACGCGTCCGGCAGCACTCCGCCGCACACACCGCCCGGCAGATTCTCGCCGTCACCCGAGACGCCCGCGCCGACCTGCTGCGACGGCTCACCGAGGCCACCACCGCGGCACTCGGCGCGGACGACCCGGCCGGGCAGGCGATCGTCGAGTCCCACCAGCGGCGGCTCGGCCCCGACCCGGGCATGCCGGATGCCGCCCGGTGACGGCCTCCAGGTCGACCCGGACGACCTGACCGCCCACGCCGCACACCTCGGCCGCTACGCCGACAGCATCGACACCGCCCGGCAGGCCGGCCAGCACGTCCGGCTGGGCGCCGACGCGTACGGGCAGCTCTGCGCGATCATGCCGGTCCTGCTCGACGGTCTCCAGCGGACGCTCACCGACGGCATCGGCACCGCCGCCACATCGGTCCGCGACACCGCCGGGAAGCTGCGGTCGAGCGCCGAGCGCTACCGCGCCTCCGACGCGCACGCCGCCGACCTGCTCGACCGGGTACGGCAGCGGCGGTGACCACGAACCCACTGGTCGCCGCCGCGGCGGACTCCGGTCCGAGTCCCTGGGCCGGCGTGTGGATCTGCGAGGACATCGAACTCATCGCCCAGGGCGTCCGCACCGGCAGCTGGATCGACGGCAGCCTCGGCGTGGTCAGCGCCGGCCTCGACGCGCTCGCGCTCGTGTCCGACCCGGCCGGGGTCCTCCTCCAGTTCGGCATCGCCTGGCTCATCGAACACGTCAAGCCGCTCAGCGAAGCCCTCGACTGGCTCGCCGGCGACCCCGCCGAGATCACCGCGCACGCGCAGACCTGGCGTAACGTCGCCGCGTCCCTGCGCGAGGACGCCGCCGACCTGGCCCACGCCGTACGCACCGAGGTCGCCGGCTGGACCGGCGCCGCCGCCACCGGCTACCGCCGCTGGGCGAGCGAACAGCAGCAGGCAATCACCGGGCTCGCGCAGGGCGCCGAGGCGATGGCCGCGATCACCGAAGGCGCCGCCGGCCTGGTCGCGGCAGTGCGGCTGCTGGTCCGCGACGCCATCGCCGCCTGCGTGTCCCGCCTGATCGTGTACGCGGCCGAACTGGTCGCCACGGCGGGGCTGGCGACGCCGCTGGTGGTGGAGCAGGTGACGACGACAGTGGCGTCGTGGGCGGCGCGGATCGGGCGGTTGTTGCGGGGGTTGCTGGCAAGTCTGCGGCGGCTGATTCCGGAGATGCGGCGGCTGGGTGAGCTGATCGGCAAGCTGAAGGAGGCGCTGCGCCGCCTCTCGTCCGCCGGACCGGAGAAGACTCCTGGCAGCGGTGGCCCCGGGCGCCATAACGGTCACCCGACGAGGCCCCCGGACTTCGACCCGGGCAAGCAGCATGGTCCCCTCGGCGCCGACTTCCGGCCCGAGGTGAATGACCCTCGCGGCTTGTTCGACGACAAGGAAAGAGCGGTCGGTGACCGCCTCGCCGAGGAAGGGGACATGGTCCATCCACGGGAACGTGACGACAGCCTGTACAAGCTCAAGAATCCGGACTCGATGGTGCGGTCCGGTCCAGACGATCCCGGCGTGGTGACCGAATTCAAGACCCTCGACCGCTCCAGCAGCGAAGCCGTACGCCGTAACATCATGGCCGCCGGTAAGCAGGTCGACCAGACCGGCGGCGGCAACGCGGTCATCGACGGACGCCCGGTAAACCTGAGCGAGGAGGAGGCTCGGCGGGGTTTCGCACGAGCGCTGGGTCAGCACAGACAGCACGGCAGCGCCATGCCCGGCCAGGTCCGCATCATCCTCGGCGACAACCGAATAATCACGCTTCCCGACTAGTCTGGTGTCGCACATGTCGACTTTGGAACACATTTTTCTCCACGCTGCGGAGGAGCCGAAAGCGGTGGCCGACAGGATTGCCTCGGCGATCGGGTTGCGAGCTTCGATCGGCCCTGAGGGAGGCATTTATTTGAGCCGTCCCGCGCAGTGCGGCCCAGGCGGGGAGGTCGGCGGCGAGGTAGCCCGCAACTATCTCGCCTATCCCTCCGACGTTCCGGACGAGCAGTCGCTCCTGGACGCCTATGAGATCCTCTGGGATTTCGGGTACACGGGCAGAGACCGGGATGTCCAACTGCGTGAAGCCCGCCGCGTCTTCGAGCAGCTCTCCGCGGCGCGGCTGTGGCCGGCTGTGCTGGTGGCGGGCCTCGACACGCTGATCGCCGCCTGGGATCCGGATCTCGGGTCCACCTGGTTTCCCTCGGGGACGTCACCGGACGCGGTCGATCGGGACGCCTGGCAGGAGTATCTCGCCCGTCTCCGCCACTGATCGTGGACCCGTACGAGCTGGTAGAACTCAGGGATGCCGTGCCTGAGGAGAATCTCCCCGCCGGAGCGGTCGGTGCCATCGTGCGCGTGTTCCACCGCCCCGACCTCGCCTATGAGGTGGAGTTCGCCGATCAGGACGGCCGGCCCCTCAGTGCTCTGGCCCTGACGCCGGACAAGATCCAGAAGGTCGACACCACGGGTGGCGACGGACAGTCGGCAGCACAGTAGTGGCCGGCCTCGTCGTTCTGCGGCCCGGGGTCGACTGGACAGCGACCGGAGGGTTATTCGACTGGACCGTGGAGTTCCTGATCGCTCGGCTCACTGACAGAGACGCCGCAGCGCATCTTCAAGAGATCGTCGACAACAACCTCGGTTCATTCCGGTTGGATGACCTGTCGCCGGAAGCCCAGCGCGAGGTCGTCGCCCATTTGCGCGAGGGTCTGGTCGCGGCGGGTGAACAGCATCTGCCGGAGACAGCCCAGAAATCTGTTGTGGTGGCACATCTCCGAGAACTCGTCGCCGCGACTCACAGCTTGCCCGCGGAGTAAGGATGGTCGGAAAGGGCGACATGGGAATGATGGTGGCCGCCCGTCGGATCGAGGCTCCGGCGGACGAGGTGCGGTATGCGTTTGGTTTTGAGGACAGGTTCGATCGCATCCTCGTCATCGACCCGCAGACGTTGCAGGCACGAGTCGAGGACGACGACTTCAACGCCGCTGCCAGCGCCGTCACCGCCAAGATCGTCAATGCCTGGCGCGACCGGGGCGACTTCCCGGAACGCATGCTCGTCGCGAGCTAGCTGAGAAACCAACCACTCAGACCGGAGGAACCCCCTAGTGGCTTCATTCGACGAGTGGCTGGACGTCTACGAGGTCGTCTACCGCGCCCTGCCCGCCGAGTCCGACCACCAGTGCCCGAACTGCGGTCACCGAACCCTCCGGATGGTGTTCACCGGACCCCCAGGGGCCGGCTACGGCTACGCCTCCTTCTGGTGTGACACCTGCCTGGAGGGCATCCACGTCTCCCGGGCTCCGGTTCCCGCCGGAGTGACGGCCCGGTCCACTGCCGCCCCGATCGAGGAACGCACCAGGGGCATCCCCAACTACCGCCTGGTGACATAGCTGAATCCCGTCGGGAATCGGCTACGAGCCGAGGATCCCGCACTGCAGCCGGACGGTGACGCGCTCGGTCACCACGTCCACCCCGCCGAGAGCGTCGCGTACGTCGGCGGCGAACTCCGCACGTTGATGCAAAGTAGGCAGACGTTCAGCGGACATGGCGGAGAAGACACCGCCGACCATGTCGTCGACGGTGAGCGGCGCGTCGTACCGCACCGACGTCTCCTCGTACCGATATCCGGCCCCCACGAGCGCCTCCCGGTTGCGGCGACGCCCGTCCTCGTCGGTCTGGCATCTTCCGGTGACCGGGTGGCCGACCATCCGCTCCAGGCATCCGCGCAGCGCGATCGACCATTCGGTGTCCTGCATCCACAGGGGTTCGCCGTTGGTGACGACCGCGATTCCGCCGCCGGAGCGCAACAACGGCCGTGCCGCCTTGAACAGGGCGTCGCGGTCCATGAAGTGAATGGCGACGGCGACGGTCAGCGCACCGACACTCCCCTCGCCGAGCAGCCGGGACAACGCGGGCACGTCACCGTCGCCGCCGAGCATCCACGTGGTGTTGGCGGTCCCCTGGTCCAGGGCGGCACGCCGGGCGATGGCCAGCATGTCCGGTTCCGGGTCCATGCCGACGACAGCGCCCACCCGGTCGGCGAGCGGGATGCTCAACTGACCGGTGCCGCAGCCGAGGTCGACGACGGTGTCGTCAGGGCCGAGACCGAAGGCTGCCGCCAGCGCGTCGACCGCCTCGGGCGGATAGCCGCGCCGATGCCGTGCGTAGTAGGTCGCCACCTCACCGCCGAAGCCCGTCGCCATGCCGGCAGCCTGCCCGCCGCGACCGTCGCGAGGCCAGCCGTTCTGCTCAGGGCACGCTAACGCCCGACCGCCAAGCCTGTCCCCCGTGCGAGCTACCCGCAAGTGTCCACCGCACGGTGACGTTTCCCGGCCTGCGAATCCATAGCGTTCCAGGTGAACCGCGGCGCTCCGGCCGCGGACCTTCCGAAGGAATCGTCATGCGTGTGGTGAAGCAGTTCCTGGCCGTCGTCGCGGTCAGTGTCGTCGGCAGCCTGGCGGTCGTCGCGGCACAGGACAACGCCGGGCTCAGCCTGATCCTCGGCGTCGCGACCGCCGCGGCCGCGATCATGGTGTACGGGTGGGTGGTGCGCCGTACCGAGCGTCGCGAGGTCACCGAGCTGGCCCGGAACGGCGCGGCCGCCCGGCTCAACCGCGGGGTGCTGATCGGGTTCGCCATGTTCGCGGCGGTCATCGGCAACATCGCCCTCATGGGCGGCTACCACGTACACGGCATCGGCTCGGTGTCCGGCGCGGTGGGCATGGTCGGGTTCATGGCCGCCGCGGCGGTGACCGAGGAGCTGATGTTCCGCGGGCTGCTGTTCCGCCTGGTCGAGGAACGGCTCGGTACGTGGCTCTCGCTGCTGCTGACTGGCGTACTGTTCGGCCTGATGCACCTGCTGAACCCGGACGCCAGCCTGTGGGGTGCGACCGCCATCGCGATCGAGGCCGGGTTCATGCTGGCGGCCTGCTACGCCGCGACTCGAAACCTGTGGGTACCCATCGGCCTGCACTTCGGCTGGAACTTCGCCGCCGGCGGCGTCTTCGGCGTCGTCGTCTCCGGCAACGGCGAATCGGAAGGGCTGCTGGACGCCACCACGTCGGGTTCGACGCTGCTCAGCGGCGGCGGCTTCGGGCCGGAGGGCAGCCTCTACACGGTGGCTGCCGGGGCGGCGCTGACGGTGGTCTTCCTCTGGCTGGCGCACCGCCGTGGTCACATCGTGACGCGGCGCCGCCGCGCGGCCGAGGCGCCGGCGGAGAGCGTTACGGTCTCCTGATGATCACCCGACGGATGCTCCAGGACTCGTGGCGGCGCTGGCCCGTCACGGTCCGGGATCTCCCGCTCGCGCTGATGATCGCGCTCGCAGCAGTGACCCCACCGCTGCGCGGCATCGGTACGCAGCTCGGCGATCTGCCCGCCCGGCCGTTCGACGCGCTGACAGTGGTGGTGATCGCCCTGGAGTGCCTTCCGCTGGCGCTGCGCCGCAGCCGCCCGGCGCTGTCCCTCGCCCTTGTGTCACTCGGCTTCGCGCTCGACCAGGTACGCGCGTACCACACCTTCGCGGGCGCCGCGCTCGCCGTCGCGCTGGTGAGCGCGGGCGCCCACCTGGACCGAGGCCGCCGTACGACGGTGCTCGCCGGCTCCCTCGCGTACATCGGTCTGGCGGTCGTGCTGGATCGGCAGGGGTCGACCGAGGGGGTGGTCGGCTTCACCACGTTCTACCTGCTGCTGGCGCTCGCCTGGGGCACCGGGTCGTGGCTGCGGCAGGACCGCGTCGCCGAGGCCGAACGCCGCCGGCACGTCGCCGAGACCGCCCGCGCCGCCGAACGCGCCCGCATCGCCGGTGAACTCCACGACGTGGTCACCCACCACGTGACGGCGATGGTGGTGCAGGCCGAGGCGGCCCGCTACCTGACCGCCGCGCCCGACCGCCTCGACACCACACTGACCGCCATCACCGACACCGGTCGCCGTGCCATCGGCGACCTGCGGCTGCTGCTCGACGTGCTCAACCCCGACCACGGTACGGAGCCACGCGCCCCGTCGGTCGGCGAGCTGCACGCCCTGGTGGAGCAGACCCGGCAGGCCGGGCAGCCGGTGGAGTTCACGCAGCAGGGCGCCCCGGCGGAGGTGACCGGCGGCGCGGAGATGGCCGCGTACCGGGTGGTGCAGGAGGCGCTGACGAACGCCCTCAAACACGCGCACGGCCGCCCCACCGCTGTCCACGTACACCATGGAGACCGGGAGATCACGGTGGAGATCAGCACGGACGGCCCGGGCCCGCGCGCCGCGGGTCCGGGCGGAAGCGGACGCGGCCTGGCCGGGCTGCGCGAGCGCGTCTCGTTGCTCGGCGGCGAGTTCGACGCGGGACGCCGGGCGGGCGACGGCTTCGTCGTCCGGGCGCGCATCCCCACCGGGAGCGCGTCGTGACCACGCCGATCCGGGTGCTGGTCTGCGACGACCAGGCGCTGATCCGTACCGGATTCACCACCATCATCGACGCGCAGCCGGACATGGCCGCGGTGGGCGAGTGCGGCGACGGCCGAGCCGCGGTCGACCTCGCCGGCCGCCTGCGGCCCGACGTGGTGGTGATGGACGTACGCATGCCGGTGCTCGACGGCATCAAGGCCACCCGCCTGCTGGCCGGCGCGGGCATCGCCCACCCGGTCAAGGTGCTGGTGGTGACGACGTTCAACCTCGATGAGTACGTCTACGAGGCGCTGCGCGCCGGCGCGAGCGGATTCCTGCTCAAGGACGCCCCGCCGGCGCAGCTGCTGCCCGGCAGCCGCACGGTCGCCT
>NZ_JAGPXV010001144.1:0-610 GCF_018070405.1 Micromonospora sp. D75 | reverse complement strand
GTCGTCCGTCCGGCGCGCGCCGGACGGACGACAGGGGCGTCGGCGTCAGAAGGTGGTCGGTGCGCCGGCCGTCTTGCAGGCGGCGTTGATGTCCTTGCTGGCCTTCTCCATGGCGGGGTTGTCGGCGGCGGTGCCCGGGTCGGCGGCTGAGCCCGCCTTGGCGGCCTCCGCGGCGAACTCCTTCAGGGCGGTGGCCGCCTTGCCGTCGCCGGCGGTCCCGGCGAGCTGGGTCACCCGGTCACCGAGCTCGGTCAGGATCGCGCCGGTCTGCTTCGTCAGGTCGTCGCCCGACTGCACGGCGGTCATGAGATTCGCCCGCATGTCCTTGTTGATCTTCTCTGCGGCGGTGCAGAGTTCCTTGTCGCTCACGGCGGCGGCCGCCGACGGCGAGGGGGCTGCCGACGAGGGGGTGGCGGAGGCCGAGGTGGCCGCCGGCCCGGCCGTGGTCGAGGGCTTCTCGTCGCCGCACGCGGCGAGCCCCAGCACGGCACAGGTCAGGAGGATCGGCAAGATCCGATTGGTTTTCACGCCTGCGCACGCTAGTCGACAGCCGTCGTCGATCAAACTCGGTTTGCCCCGGGATGCGCGGGCGGGCGGCATTCGCGCCGCC
>NZ_JAGPXV010001143.1:0-611 GCF_018070405.1 Micromonospora sp. D75 | reverse complement strand
ACAGGGGCCGTCTTACGCCCTGCTCACACCGCTGCCGTCCGGGACCACCAACACGGCGGGCGGCTATCCGATTCGGGTTCACCGCCCGCCGCGACGCGGTGTGCCCCGGCTCACGTGAGCCGGACGCGCGTCAGGTGGAGCAAGGTCACTTCATGGTGACCTTGGCGCCCTCGCCCTCGAGCTTGGCCTTGGCCTTCTCGGCGGTCTCCTTGTTGACCTTCTCCAGGACGGCCTTCGGCGCGGCCTCGACCAGGTCCTTGGCCTCCTTGAGGCCCAGGCCGGTCAGCTCACGCACGACCTTGATGACCTGGATCTTCTTGCCACCGTCGGCGTCGAGGATGACGTCGAACTCGTCCTTCTCCTCCTCGGCCGGGGCGGCAGCGCCGCCGGCGGCCGGGGCGCCCGCGGCCACGGCGACCGGAGCGGCGGCGGTGACCTCGAAGGTCTCCTCGAACTGCTTCACGAACTCGGAGAGCTCGATCAGCGTCATCTCCTTGAACGCGTCGAGCAGCTCGTCGGTGCTGAGCTTCGCCATGTCTGGCGTCCTTTCTCGCAATGAAAACTAAGAACGTGGTGCGCCGGGAGGGCCTCAGGCCGCCTCGGCGCCCTCC
>NZ_JAGPXV010001142.1:0-626 GCF_018070405.1 Micromonospora sp. D75 | reverse complement strand
AGGCGCAGGCGTTGCTGCACGCCCTGGCGGAGTTGCACGTGCACGGGATGCCGGTGACCTGGGCACAGTGGTTCGCCGAGACCGGCGCGCGGCGGGTGGACCTGCCCACGTACGCCTTCCAGCGGGAGCGGTACTGGCTGCCGCCCACCGGCCAGTCCGCCGACGTCTCCGGGGCCGGCCTCGGCGTGGCGCGGCACCCGCTGCTCGGCGCGGCGGTGTCGGTCGCCGGCGAGGACATGGTGGTGCTGACCGGCCGGCTGTCGGTGTCGACGCACCCGTGGCTCGCCGACCACATCGTCTCCGGCGCCGTGGTGGTGCCGGGCACCGCGCTGGTGGACCTCGTCGTCCGCGCGGGCGACGAGGTCGGCGCGTCCCGCGTCCGCGAGCTGACAGTCCTCGCCCCGCTCGTGCTGCCCGCCACCGGCGGCGGGGTACGGGTCCAGGTCCGGGTCGGTCCCGTCGATGGAACCGGCAGCCGCTCGGTGACCGTGCACTCCCAGCCCGAGGACGACTCCGAGTCGGGCTGGACCCGGCACGCCGACGGCCTCGTCGGCGTCCCCACTGCCGACGAGCCCACCCCGGGCGCCTGGCCGCCACCCGGCGCGTCCGAGGTGGACGTCACCGGC
>NZ_JAGPXV010001141.1:0-629 GCF_018070405.1 Micromonospora sp. D75 | reverse complement strand
GGAAGGAACCGTCACCGGTCACCACGGCGGCCGGGCTGGTGGCTGGCGGCGGGGGCGCCTGGGCCACGGCGCGCAGCTCGGACGGCTTGGGCTGGTTGGCGACCACCTTCCAGGTGACCGAGCGCCCGGTGACAGTGCCGTTGGTGTCGAGCACCCGGCCGGGGAACGTCACCGAGATCTCGAACGCCATCAGCGTCATGAACGCCTGCTGCTGGCGCGGATCCTGCTGCCCGAACTTGCCGCCGTATTTCTTCGGGTCCAGCGGGAGCGAGAAGCGATACAGATCATCGTCCCGGACAAGATTCACGCTTTCGCTCGTGAATTGTGCCAGCGGTGTTTTCCGGTATGTGATCTGAATGCCGTACGAGGTGGCGTCCTCGTACCGGGTCTCCGCTCCGGGCGGAAGTGAGGGAATGTTCGGCCGCAGTTCCGCGAAGGCCACCGCCGGGTCCGGGTTGCGCTGCTTGAGCACGGACTTCGGCGCGGTGAGCAGGAGCTGACCGGAGACCGTGTCGTCGTCGTTCACGGTCAGCCCGAGGTTGAGCTGCATGCAGCCGCTCAATATCGCCACGAGGGCGAGACACACCGCGAGGCGGAATGCCCGGCTGCGGCGGAGTCTCGTATTCATG
>NZ_JAGPXV010001140.1:0-631 GCF_018070405.1 Micromonospora sp. D75 | reverse complement strand
CACCCCCGTCAACCACCCCGCGCGGCCGATCTACCGGGCGATCGGCGGGATCGTTGGTCTGTACTTCGTCGTCTTCGGCGGCCTCGGCGTCATCGCCAGCGCCGGTGGCGATTTCTTCGCCCAGGACGACACCAAGGGTCTCGGCCAGGGCACCAACATGGCGTTCTCGCTGGTGTCGGTGCTCGTCGGCGTCGTGATCCTGGTCGGCACCGCGATCGGCCGCAACCTCGACGTGGCGATCAACCAGTGGCTGGCCTACACCCTGATGGTGATCGGCCTGGGCTCGCTGGCGTTCCTGCAGACCGACGTCAACATCTTCAACTTCTCGATCATGACCGACGTCGTGGTCCTGACCCTGGCGCTGGTGCTCCTGATGGCCGGCATGTACAGCAAGGTCGGCTCCGACGAGGAGCACGAGGCATGGCAGAAGGCCCGCCTGGTGCTCTGATCCCTCCTCGTCCGAAGGCCCGGCGCGCCGCGCGCCGGGCCTTCGGTGTTTTCCGGACGCGAACGGACAACCCAGGCGACAATTGCCCCGAATCAGTCGCACGACTGGAGGGCACCATGGCGCACTTCCCGGTGAACCACCCCGCGCGGCCCCTCTACCGGGTGCTGTCCGGGCTCATCGGCC
>NZ_JAGPXV010001139.1:0-633 GCF_018070405.1 Micromonospora sp. D75 | reverse complement strand
GATCGCCGACGGCCAGGGCACCGCGTGGGCGCTCGGGGTACGGGACTGCTCGGTGCAGCGGCGCAACCAGAAGGTGATCGAGGAGTCCGCGTCGCCGGTGCTCGCCCCGGAGCAGGCGGCGGAGCTGAAGGCGTCGGCGGAGCGCCTGGCGGTGGCGGTCGGCTACCGGGGCGCGGCCACTGTCGAGTTCCTCTACCACCCGGGCGACCGGCTGTTCGCCTTCCTGGAGGTCAACACGCGCCTTCAGGTCGAGCACCCGATCACCGAGGCGACCACCGGGTTCGACCTGGTCAAGGCGCAGTTGCACGTGGCCGGTGGCGGCCGGCTCACCGGCGAGCCGCCGGTCGAGCGCGGGCACGCGATCGAGGCGCGGCTCAACGCCGAGGACCCGGACCGCGACTTCGCGCCCTCCCCCGGCCGGATCACCCGGCTGGACCTGCCCGCCGGGCCGGGCATCCGGGTCGACACCGGAGTCAGCGAGGGCGACACCATCCCGGCCGACTTCGACTCCATGATCGCCAAGATCATCGCGTACGGCCGGGACCGGGACGAGGCGCTGGGCCGCCTGCGCCGGGCGATGGCGAACACCACAGTGGTCATCGCCGGCGGCGCGACGAACAAGAGCTTCGTGCT
>NZ_JAGPXV010000117.1:0-12006 GCF_018070405.1 Micromonospora sp. D75 | reverse complement strand
GCCTCGAGGGCCCGTTCTGGCGCTCCATCGCGGTGTTCCGGTTCGCCGCGCTCGCGTACGTCGGGCTGGTCGTGCTGCGCGACGCGGACCGCTACGCGCACCCGGTCGCCGCGGGCGGCGTCCTGCTGGCGATGCTGGCCTGGAGCGGCGTGACGGCGGCCGGCTACGGCCGCCCGGCCGGGCGGCGCTGGCCGCTGCTGCTGGCCGACCTCGGCGTGGTGCTGGCGATCATCCTGGTCACGCCCTGGGTGGTCGGGCGCGCGGCGCTCGCCGCCGGCGTGCCGATGCTGACCGCCGCCTGGCTGGCCGGGCCGGTGCTCGCCTGGGCGGTCTCCGGCGGGCGGCGGCGCGGCGCGGTGGCCGCGCTGGTGCTCGGCGGCGCCGACCTCGCCACCCGGGACCGGATCAGCCCGTCCGCGCTGACCGGGGCGATCCTGATGTTGCTCGCCGGTGTGGTGGTCGGGCACGTGGCGCGGCTGGCGGTGCAGGCGGAGGAGCGGTTGCAGCGGGCGGTGGAACTGGAGGCGGCGACCCGGGAACGGGAGCGGCTGGCCCGGGACATCCACGACTCCGTGCTCCAGGTGCTCGCGCTGGTCCGGCGGCGCGGCGCGGACCTGGACGGCGAGGCGGCCGAGCTGGCCCGGCTGGCCGGCGAGCAGGAGGCCGCGCTGCGGGCGCTCATCGGCCGGGCGGGCGCGCCGCCGGACCCGGCCGGGGCCGAGCAGGACCTGCGCGACCTGATCGACAGGTACGCCTCGGCCACCGTCGTGGTGTCCGCGCCCGCCACCCCGGTGCCGTTGCCCGCGCGGACCGCCGGTGAGCTGGGCGCGGCGGTCGGCGCGGCGCTGGACAACGTGGCCCGGCACGCCGGTGGCCGGGCCTGGGTGCTGATCGAGGACGAGGAGGAGACGGTGACCGTCTCGGTACGCGACGAGGGGCCGGGCATCCCGGACGGGCGGCTGGCGGAGGCCGCCGCGCAGGGGCGGCTCGGGGTGGCGCAGTCCATCCGGGGCCGGGTGGCCGACCTGGGCGGCGAGGTGCGGATCGCGTCCGCGCCGGGCGCCGGCACCGAGATCGAGCTGATCGTGCCGAGGAGCCGCGGGTGAGCATCCGGGTGATGGTGGTCGACGACCACCCGATGTGGCGCGAGGGCGTGGCCCGCGACCTCACCGAGGCGGGTCACCAGGTGGTGGCGACCAGCGGCGAGGGGCGGCAGGCGGTACGGGTGGCCGCGGCGGCCCGCCCCGACCTGGTCGTGCTCGACCTCCAGCTGCCGGACATCTCCGGCGTCGAGGTGATCCGGGGGCTGCGCGCGGCGTTGCCCGAGGTGCGGGTGCTGATGCTCTCGGCCAGCGGCGAGCCGCAGGGCGTGCTGGACGCGGTCAAGGCCGGCGCCACCGGCTACCTGGTCAAGTCGGCCGCCCCGGCGGAGTTCCTGGACGCGGTGCGCCGCACGGCGGCCGGCGAGCCGGTGTTCACGCCGGGCCTGGCCGGGCTGGTGCTGGGGGAGTACCGGCGGCTGGCCGCGGCGCCGCCCGCCCCGGACGACGACGCACCCCGGCTCACCGAGCGGGAGACCGAGGTGCTGCGCCTGGTCGCCAAGGGGCTGTCCTACAAGCAGATCGCCGACCGGCTGGGCCTGTCCCACCGGACCGTGCAGAACCACGTGCAGAACACCCTGGGCAAGCTCCAGTTGCACAACCGGGTCGAGCTGACCCGGTACGCCATCGAGCGGGGCCTGGACGGCTAGCTAGCGGGCGTCCGGAGGGCGGGTCTCGTGCACCGCCAGCTCCTCCGCGCTGGCCCCGCCACCGGCCGCGCCCGCGTCGTAGGCGACGTTGTCGGTCTCCTGGTCGGTGTGCGCGCCCTCGTCCGGCTCGACCAGCCGGCCCACCTGGTGGTCGGCGACGGTGCCGAGCTGACCGTGGTCGTACACGGAGACGGGGGAGTCCGGGTCGGACACCGGGCCCGGGTCGATCACGTCGGCGTCGAGCTGGGCCTGCGCGGCGGCCTCCTCGCTGTCCGCCTCGGCGGCGATGTCCGGGTCGACCGGGCCGGCCAGCGGGTCGTCGGCGGGACGCTCGTACTGCTCGCGCTGGAGCTTGTAGTCCAGCGACTCGCCGTCGAGCTGCTCCTCCGCCGTGGTGCCGAACTCGTCCACCGCGACCGGCGTGCGGTCGCCGGGGAGCTGGGCCGGCTCGGGGCCGTCCGCCTCGCGCCCGGTCAGCACGTCGTCGTTGGCGGTGGAGTCGTCGTCGGCGGTGTCGGGCAGGCCCGCCGCCTCGGGATCGGACACGGGGGTGGGGTACTCGTCGTCGCGCATGCTCGGGAACTACCCACTGCGCTCCCCGCCCTAACCGCAACCGGCCGGGTGGATCGGGAGCAACAGGGCGAAAGGGCGCCTCAGTTGCGGACCGCCGCCTCGTCCTCGACGTACAACACACACCACACCACCTTGCCGTCGGGCAGCGGAGTGCTGCCCCAGCGCCGGGCCACCGTGTCGATGAGCAGCAGCCCGCGCCCGCCCAGCGCGTCCGCCGCCGCCGGACCCGCGTACGCGGGCTGCCCGGCCGAGTGATCGCGGACGGCCACGTGCAGCGCGTTGCCGCGCGGCGCCAGCCGGAGCGTCATCGGGGTCAGCGCGTGCGCCACCACGTTGTTGACCATCTCGGTGACCGCGATGCAGGCCGGTTCGACCAGCTCCGGCAGGCCCCACCGGAGGCACCCGGCGGAGACCAGCGACCGTGCCTCGCGCGCGGCCTCGACCACCGGGGGCAGTTCGACGCCGAGCGGGTCCGGCGGCGGGTCCGGCGGCGTGGCGTCCGGGTCGAGCAGCATCTCGCTGGCCGGCCAGTCGGACACCGCCCGGCAGACCTCGTCCAGCGCGTCGCGGGCCAGCGGGTCGGCGATACGCACCCCGGACAGGTCCACGAGCAGCAGGCCGGGGCGCTGCCACAGCCGGGCCAGCAGCGCGTCCCGCACGGCCTCCACCTCGGCCCGGTCGAGCACGCCGGTCAGCCGGACTCTCGCGGAGGAATCGTCGGTCTCCACCAGGCAACGCGCATCCGTCGGCATGATCGCCCCATTGTGCACCTCGGCCGCCGCCCGCGCACCGGTCCGGTCGGCGGGACTCACGGCCGGCCCGTCCGGGACCGGCGGCTGATCGCCGCCGCCGTGCCGACAGCGGTGCCGGCCGCCAGACCGACGGCCGCGGTGAGCCGCAGCAACTGACCCCGCCGCCCGGACCAGCCGTCGGTCCGCTCCGCCGCCGCGCCGGGGGTGAAGACGGCGCCGGTGGAGTCGGCGCGTACGCCGGGCCCGAACTGGGTGCGCGCGGTGTACCAGCCCATCACCCGCTCGGCCAGCGCCGGGGCGAGCCGCCACTGGAGCCCGATCAGCCGGGCCGCGCCGCCCGCGTACGCCTCCCGCCGGGGCCGGCGCAGCAGCTTCACGATCGTCTCGGCGACCATCTCCGGCGGGTACACCGGCGGTGGCGGGGTCAGTTCCCGGCCGGTGTGGTTGGCCGCGTGCCGGAAGAACGGCGTGTCGATGGTGGCCGGCAGCACCGTGCAGATCGAGATGTTGCCCCGCCCGGTCACCCGCAGCTCCTGCCGGACCGTGTCGGCCAGGCCGCGGATCGCGTGCTTCGTGGCGTTGTACGCCGACTGGTACGGCATCGCCACCTCGGCCAGCACCGAGGCGTTGTTGACCAGCACCCCGCCACCGGCGGCGGTCAGCCAGGGCAGCGCCGCGCGTGTCCCGTACACGGCCCCGAGCAGGTTCACGTCCACCACCCGGCGGAACTCGGCCACCGGGATCTCGTCGAACAGTCCCACGGTGCCGACCGCGGCGTTGTTGACCCAGGCGTCGATCCGGCCGAACTCGGCCACCGCCCGCGCCGCGAGCTGCTCCACCGCCTCCGGGTCGGTCACGTCGGTGGGCACCACCAGGGCCCGTCCGCCCAGTTCCCGGCAGCTCGCCGCCACCCGGCGCAGCGCCGACCCGGTCCGGGCGGCGAGCACCACGTCGGCGCCCCGCTGGGCCAGCGCGTACGCGGTCGCCGCGCCGATCCCGCTGGAGGCGCCGGTGATGACGACCGTTGCGTCGGAGAGGCTGCGGGCTAGCGGCATCCTTTGGCGGTACCCCCGGGCCGCCCGGTCATGCCGACCGATTTCGACGGTGATCGGGTTCGGTCGGCCGTCCCGCTCGCGGGACAGCGGTGGCCCGGTGACCCCGATCTGCCAGGTTTGGGCGCGCCGGACCTGGGTTAATGGGACGCTCTGACCGGAGACCCCGCTACGCGAGAAACGCATGGAGGTGCACCATGCGCGTCGGCCTTGTATGCGCGCACGCCGGCTCGTCCACCGACGGTCCCACCGTCGGGACGCAGGAGCACATTGCGCGCGTGGCGGCGGAACTCGCCGCCCGGGGCCACGACGTCCGCGTGTACGAGCGCCGTGCCGCCGCCGCCCAGCCCGCCCTGACCGAACTCGACGGCTACCGGGTGGAACGTGTGCCGGTCGGCCCCCCCGACGTGCTCTCCACCGCCGAGCTGGTGCCCTTCGTCGCCGAGTACGGCCGCTGGCTGGCCGGGCAGTGGGCCGGTGACTGGACCCCCGACGTGGTGCACGGCCACTACTGGGTCGGCGGGCTGGCCGCCGCCCACGCGGTACGCGCCACGGACATCCCGGTGGTGCAGACGTTCCACTCGCTCGGCGTGGAGCAGCTGCGGCACCTCGGGCCCCGGTACGGCGGCCCGGGCGAGCGCATCCCGCTGGAACGGGCGCTGACCCGGGCGGTGGACGTGGCGGTGGCCCAGTGCAACGACGAGGTGGACGAGCTGACCCGGATGGGCCTGCAGCGCACGTCGGTGGCGATGGTGCCGACCGGGGTGGACACCGGCCAGTTCCATCCGGACGGCGAGGCGGCGCCCCGCGACCAGCGGGCCCGGATCCTCTCCGTCGGCGGGCTCGCCCCCGGACACGGGCAGGACGACCTGATCCGGGCGATGCGGCTGGTCGGCGACGCGGAGCTGGTGATCGCCGGTGGCCCGCCGGCCGAGCGGCTGGACGGGCACGCCGAGGCGCGCCGGCTGCGGGAGCTGGCCGAGCGGGCCGGGGTGGCGGAGCAGGTGAAGCTGGTCGGCGCGGTGCCGCACGACCAGATGGCGACCTGGTACCGCTCCGCCGACGTGGTGGCCTGCACGCCGCACTACGCGTCGGCCGGGCGGGTGTCGCTGGAGGCGATGGCCTGCGGCGTGCCGGTGGTCGGTTACGCCATGGGCGGCATCGCCGACGCGGTGGTGGACGAGGTGACCGGCAAGCTGGTGCCGCCCGGTGACGTACGCACGCTCGGGGTCACGCTGCGCCGGCTGCTGTCGGACAACGCCGGGCGGTTCGCGTACGGGCACGCCGCGGTGGACCGGGTCCGGTGCAGCTACACGTGGGAACGTACCGCTGCCGCGCTGGAACGTCTCTACGAGCGGGTGATCGGGCGTCGCCGCCCGGCCACGCCGATCGAGCCGACGCCGGTCGAGGTGACGCCGCCGGTCGAGGTGGCCGTCTCGGAACGGGGACCGGTCGAGGCGGCCTGAACCGGCACCATCCCGGCGCCCACTATCGCCTTCTGGCGGGCGCTGGCGTGGTGGTGCTGCGGTTCGGCGTACCGGGTCAGGCCGACCACCGCCGCGAGCGTGACCAGGAAGCCCAGACCGGCCAGCCACTCCCGGCCGGGCCAGATCTTGTCGTTGAGCAGCAGCAGGCCGACGATCGCCGCGGGCACCGCCCCGGCGGCGTCCATCGCGGCCACCGCCGCCGTGGTCGACCCGCGCTGCATGGCCAGGCCGAGCAGCAGCTGGCCGATGACCGAGTGCACGATCAGCAGGTAGAGCAGCGGGTCGCGGACGAACGCCTCCACCGATCCGGCCGAGGCGAGCGGGCGGGCCGCCACCGCGGCGGCGGAGAACGCCATCCCGGCCAGCGAGCCGAGCACCACCGACCCGAGCGCGCCGTGCAGCCGGGCGGCGAAGAACCCGGACCCGGCGATCGCGAACACCGCCACCGCCAGGCCGACCAGTCCGGCGGTGCCGAGCTGCCGCGACGGCGCCGGCTGGGCCGACAGCACCAGCGCGGTGATGCCGGCGAACAGCAGCACCAGCAGCACCACCTCGGCGGCCGGCAACCGCCACTTGAGCACCAGCACGCCGAGCACGGCGGTCACCCCGAGCCCGGCCGCCACGCTCGCCTGCACCAGGAACAGCGGCAGGTCGCGGCGGGCCAGGAACGCCAGCACGAAGCCGACCACCTGGCAGGTCAGGCCGATCAGGTACGTCCGGTGCCCGGCCAGGCGCAGCAGCAGCCCCGGGTCGAACGTGTGGTGCACGGTTGTCCGCGCCGCGGCGACCGACTGGAGAAGGTTGGCGAAGCCGTACGCGACGATCATCGCTGCCAGGAAGCACCAACCGGAGGAAACCACCTGGCGAGGA
Source organism: Micromonospora sp. D75 (assembly GCF_018070405.1). Classification (NCBI taxonomy): domain Bacteria; kingdom Bacillati; phylum Actinomycetota; class Actinomycetes; order Micromonosporales; family Micromonosporaceae; genus Micromonospora; species Micromonospora sp. D75. The sequence goes on along the minus strand of NZ_JAGPXV010000117.1, from coordinate 5,522 downwards.
TAGAGGCTCTTCCCGGTTCAGCGCTCGGCTGGACGGCCGAGCCGGGCCAGGATGTCGTCGTGCAGCGCGCCGTTGCTGGCCACGGCGCTGATGTCGGCGGAGTCCGCGCCCGCCGGGGCCGGCCGGCCGGCCAGATCCGTGATCACGCCACCCGCCTCGGTGACGATCGGCACCAGCGCGGCGATGTCCCACAGCGACAGCTCCGGCTCCACCATCACGTCCAGCGCGCCCTCGGCCAGCAGCATGTAACCGTAGAAGTCGCCGTACGCGCGGCTGCGCCAGGTGTCCCGCATGAGCTGGAGGATCGCGTCCAGCCGGCCGGCCTGCTCCCACCCGGTCAGCGACGAGTAGCAGATGCTCGCGTCGCCGAGCGCGGTGACGCCGGAGACCCGGATCGGCGTGCCGTCCGCCGGTCCGGCGCCGGCGAACGCGCCCGCGCCGAGCGCGCCCCACCAGCGGCGGGCCAGCGCCGGGGCGGAGACCAGGCCGAGCACCGGCCGGTCGTGCTCCAGCAGCGCGATCAGCGTGGCCCAGACCGGTACGCCCCGGACGAAGTTCTTCGTGCCGTCGATCGGGTCGATCACCCAGCGCCGCCCGTCCGGCCCGGCCGGCGGCTGCTCGCCGTACTCCTCGCCGAGCAGGCCGTCGCCGGGACGGTGGGTGGCCAGCAGCGCGCGGATCTCCCGCTCCACGGCGGTGTCCGCGTCGGAGACCGGGGTCAGGTCCGGCTTCGACTCGACGCGCAGGTCCAGCGCGCGGAACCGGGCCGAGGAGACCGCGTCCGCGGCGTCGGCGAGCAGGTGGGCGAGGGCGAGATCGTCGGCGTACCCGGTCATGACGGACACGCTAGTGGCGTGACCACGACCGTCGGTCGTCGGGGCGTCACCCGAGCGCTGTCACCGCCTCAGTCGGGGCCGACCAGGAGGACGAAGGTGCGTGCCAGGCCGAAACGGTCGGTGCGCGGCCAGTCCAGAGCGGCGAGCGCGGCGGCGGACGGCTCGTGCCGCCGGCCGTTGATCCGCACCTCGCACTCGGTGACGTCGCCACCCTGGCCGACCAGCATGCGAACGCCGTTGAGATGTGGACGGTCCAGCCCGGCCGCGATCACCGGCGCCAGGGTCGACCACGGCATCGCCTCGGCGAACCACTCCTGCTTGTGCTGCGATCCGTCGGCGGACCATCCGGTCACGCCGCCGACGATCGCATGCCAGCCGGCGAACCCGCCCTTGTCGCCCGACCTGAAGTGGCTCGCCAGCCGCCCTCGCTGCTCGATCATCTCCAGGACCGTCACCAGGCAGGTCTCGATCCACGCCCCGATCGCCTGACGGGCCGCCTCGACCGGGTCGGCCGCCAGGCCGAGCGTGCAGTCGACGATCGTCGGCACGTCCGGCCGGTCCGCGTTCAGCAGGAGCTCCAGGTCCAGGTGGCGGTAGTCGTCGCTGTCCGGCGGAAGGACCCGGACGCCCAGCGATCCCGACCGCAGCATCGGCCCGTCGGTCATCCGCCACTCGCCACCCACCTCGGCGAGCATCGGCGCGGCCAGCTCCAGCACCCGCTCGGCGGGCAGAGGCCGTGGGGTCGGCCGGGGATCGATCATGGTGGGTCAGCGTACCGGTGAGGCCCGGCGCCGTGGGCCCGGCCGGCGACGCCGGTCAGGACCCGGCGAGCGGATCGCCGGGGTTGCGCTCCGGCTCGCGCGGGTCGCCCTCGCCGCTGCGGGAGGCCAGCAACCGCCGGTACGAGGCGAGCCGGCGCGCGTCCGCCTTCCCGGCGGCCACCCAGGCGTCCAGCGCGCAGTCCGCCTCGTCGGCGGTGTGCGGGCAGTTGGCCGGGCAGTCCACCGTCGCCTCGACGAGGTCCGGGAAGCCGTGCAGCAGGCTCTCGGCGGACACGTGGGCCAGCCCGAAGCTGCGTACCCCCGGGGTGTCGACGATCCAGCCGGTGTCGCCGTCGGCGCCGGGCTCGGCGGGCAGCCGCAACGCCACCGCGCTGGTCGAGGTGTGCCGGCCCCGGCCGATCGCGCTGACCGTGCCCACCGCGCGTTCGGCGTCCGGGACCAGGCGGTTGACCAGCGTCGACTTGCCCACCCCGGAGTGGCCCACCATCACCGACACCCGGCCGGCGAGCAGCGCCCGCAGCGCGGCCAGGTCGGAGTCCGGGCGGATCAGCACGTACGGCAGCTCCAGCTCGGTGTAGTAGCCGAGCACCGCCTCCGGGCCGCCCAGGTCGGCCTTGGTGAGGCAGAGCAGCGGCTCGATGTCGGCGTCGTACGCGGCCACCAGGCAGCGGTCGATGAACCCGGTACGCGGCGGCGGGTCGGCGAGCGCGCTGACGATCACCAACTGGTCGGCGTTCGCCACCACCACCCGTTCCAGCCGCCCCTCGGCGGTGGTCTCGTCGTCGTCCGCGGTACGCCGCAGCACCGAGGTCCGTTCGGCGATGCGCACGATCCGGGCCAGCGCGCCCGGCGCGCCGGAGGTGTCCCCGACCAGACCCACCCGGTCACCCACCACCACCGACTTGCGTCCCAGCTCGCGGGCGCGCATGGCGGTGACGAGCGGGGCATCCGGCCCGGCCCCGGGCAGCACGCAGGTGTAGCGGCCCCGGTCGACGGCGATGACGAACCCGTCGACGGCGTCGGCGTGCCGGGGGCGGGTGCGCGGACGCGGCCGCGACGACCGGCCCGGTCGGACCCGGACGTCGTCCTCGTCGTACTCGCGCCGCTTCGTCGCCAGGACGTCCCCCCGCTGTCAGTTCTTGCCGGTCACCATCCCCGACCATAGTGCCGGGAACTCCGGCATGGTCTTGGAGGTGCACGCCACGTCGTCGACCTCGATGCCGGGGACGGCCAGCCCGGCCACCGCCGCCGCGTGCGCCATCCGGTGGTCGGCGTACGTGCGGAACGTCCCGCCGCGCAGCGGGCGGGGCCGGATGTCCAGCCCGTCGGGGGTTTCGGTGATGTCCGCGCCGAGCGCGGTGAACTCCTTGGCGAGTGCGGTGACCCGGTCGGTCTCGTGGCCCCGGATGTGGCCGATGCCGGTGAGCCGGGACGGGCCGTCGGCCAGCAGCGTGAGCGCGGTCAGCACCGGGGTCAGCTCGCCGACGTCGGAGAGGTCGGCGTCCAGCCCGCGTACCGTGCCGGTGCCCCGCACGGTCAGGCCGTCGGTGCCGAGCGTCACCTCGCCGCCCATCCGGTGCAGCAGCTCCCGCAGCCGCTCGACCGGCTGGAGGCTGCTGCGCGGCCAGTCCTGCAACGTCACCTCGCCGCCGGTGACCAGCGCGGCGGCGAAGAACGGCGCGGCGCCGGAGAGGTCGGGTTCGATCTCCCAGCCCCGCCCGGACAGCGGGCCCGGCTCGACGGCCCAGACGTCCGGCGTGGTGTCGTCCACCGCGGCGCCGGCGGCGCGCAGCATCTGCACCGTCATCCGCAGGTGCGGCGCGGACGGGACCGGGGGACCCTGGTGCCGGACCACCACGCCCCGGTCGAACCGGGGCGCGGCGAGCAGCAGCCCGGAGACGAGCTGGCTGGACGCGGAGGCGTCGATGACCACGTCGCCGCCGGTCACCTGCCCGGCGCCGAGCACGACGAGCGGCAGGCTGCCCGTCGGCGGGGCGTCGATGCGGACGCCGAGCGCCCGCAGCGCGCCGATCAGCGGGCCGAGCGGGCGCGTGCGGGCGTGCGGGTCGCCGTCGAACGTGACCCGGCCGGCGGCCAGCCCCGCCACCGGCGGCAGGAAGCGCATCACCGTGCCGGCCAGGCCGACGTCGACGTGCGCCGGCCCGGCGAGCGGATGCGGGCGGACCAGCCAGCGGTCGTCGTCGGAGATGGACATGTGCGCGCCCAGCTCGCGCAGGCCGCCGGCCATCAGCTCGGTGTCCCGGGCGCGCAGCGGCCGGGCCAGTGTCGACGGCCCGCTGGCCAGCGCGCCGAGCACCAGGGCCCGGGCGGTCATCGACTTGGAGCCGGGCAGGCGCAGTGTCGCGGCGACCGGGTCGCTGGCGGTCGGCGCGGTCCACGGTTGCGGCTGACGGGTAGCGATCGGATTCCCCACGGTCACATTCTGCCAAGTTCCCGGCCCGGTGGAACCGTCCGTGGCCGCTGCTCCCGTTGGGCGGGACAGCCGAAACGTCCGGATGGGGCTAGCGTGGGCGCCATGTGCGGGAGGTACGCCACGACCCGGAGCGCCGGTGACCTGAGCGCGCTGTTCTCCTCGGCTGACGAGACCGGCGGGGTGGCGCCGGACTTCAACGTCGCCCCGACCGATCCGGTGCCGCTGGTCCGGCTCGCTCCGGAGGGGCACCGGTTGCTCTCCCTGGGCCGCTGGGGGCTGTTGCCGGGGTGGTCCCGCAGCGCCGCCGGCGCCGCCCGCATGATCAACGCGCGGGCCGAGACGGTCGCGACCAGCCGGGCGTACGCGCCGTCGTTCGCCCGGCGCCGGTGCCTGGTGCCGGCCGACGGGTGGTACGAGTGGGTCCGGCTCGCCGGTGGCGGGCGGCAGCCCTACTTCATGACGCCCCGGGACGGCTCGGTGCTCGCCTTCGCCGGCATCTCGTCGGTGTGGGAGTCGGCCGGGGTGGCCCGGCTCACGTTCAGCGTGCTCACCACCGCTGCGGTCGGCGAGCTGGCCGAGGTGCACGACCGGATGCCGCTGCTGCTGGCGCCGGATCGCTGGGCGGATTGGCTCGGCCCCGCCGACGACCCGGCCGGATTGCTCGCGCCGCCCGACGCCGGCCTGCTCGCCGGGCTGGAGATCCGCCCGGTCTCCCGGGCGGTCGGCGACGTCCGCAACGACGGTCCCGAGCTGATCGCGCGGGTGTCTCCGGAGGGCGTGGAGGCGGTCTCCGGGCCCACCCTGTTCTGATCACGCTCCGCCACATCGACGCGCCCCGTTTGCCGGGGTTGCGCCGGAAAAGTCGCCCGGACGTTCAGTCAGTTTCATTGAAGACTCTTGTCCTTACGTATGCGAATGCGATAGAACACAGCGCCGGTGATGGGCGTTGGTTCGCACGGGGCGACGACACCCATCGATCTTGCTGAAAGATCTCTGCCGGTCCCACGGGGGAGGTGGGTGTATTGACACGGGCACGCATGCCCCGCCCGCACGAGGTCGCCGCGGCACGGCGCGACCCACGACTGCTGCGGGCTCTGCACGAACGACGCCAGGACGAGGCGTGGCGCACCAGAGGCACCTGTCAGAACGTCGATCCGGAGACGTTCTTCCCGGCGCCGAACGAGCCGGCCGACGCGGCGGTGGCGCTCTGCCGCACGTGCGACGTCCAGGGCTCCTGCCTGGCCTGGGCGCTGGAGGTGGGCGACTGCCACGGCGTCTGGGGCGGCACCACGCCGCGCGAGCGCCGAGCCATGCTCGTGGCCTGGCGCAGCGAGGTCCAGCCCGACCCGGACGCGATCGACGACGCCGGCCCGCCGGTGCGTGACCGCCTGCTCACCCTGGTGCCGCTGAGCTGATCCCTCGTCGCCCGTGGCCCGTCCGCGGGCCCCGGGCGACGACCGGTTCGGCCCG
>NZ_JAGPXV010001138.1:0-646 GCF_018070405.1 Micromonospora sp. D75 | reverse complement strand
GATGCCGTACGCGACGCCCGTGGCGTTCTCGCTTCCGTCGTTGAACACGGCCCAGTCCAGCGGCGCGGTCTGGCCCGGCCGGACCGGGCGCAGGTTCGCCTCACCGGCGTCGTCGCCGTCGACGACCACGTCGGCGTACACGTCCTGGACCCAGGTGGTGAGGTCGTAGCCGGGGTCGGTGACGGTGATGTCGTGCTCGACCGTGTCCAGCACGCCGGCGCCGTTGGCCGCGCTGATCGACACCGTCAGCGTGCCCGCCCCGCCCTTGCCGCCGGTGGAGAACAGCGGGATGCCGAAGTCCTCGGTGGTCCCGGCGGGCACGTCGCCCAGCAGGCAGGAGAAGGCGGTGCCGCGGATGTCGCAGCCCTTCGGCGCCAGCACGCCGACCTTGCCGGGCTTGAGGTCCTTCGTCTCGACGGTGACCCGGACGCCCTTCGCGTCGACGGTCCCGGCGGCGTTGTTCACCTGGAACTTGAACGGCTTGGCCTTGGCTTCGCTGACGCCCTTGGCGAGCTGGTAGCTGAGCGGGATGAGCTGGAGGTCGGCCTTGTCGGCGGCGTACGCCGGGTCGGCGACCGCGCCGAGGCCGGCGGTGGAGAGCAGGGCCACCACGCCGGCGCGCGCCAGCGTGGACCGGTAGCGGAAG
>NZ_JAGPXV010001137.1:0-653 GCF_018070405.1 Micromonospora sp. D75 | reverse complement strand
GGGCGTGTACGCCGCGGCGCCGAGCAGCTTGAACGCGTCGAGCAGCAGCGAGCCGAGCAGCGTGGCGAAGACCTCCATCAGCGGCCAGCGGGCGCCGTCGGGGAAGACCGCGGTGAGCGTGTCGCCGGTGCGTTCGACCAGCACGGCGGTGGCCGGGACCAGGCGGTCCACGTCGGCGCCGTGCGCGGTGTCGATGCCGAGCTGGCGGTCCGCCGGGCCGGTCAGCGCGTACGTGGTGCGGGTGGTGCGGCGGGGGAAGCTGTCCGGCCACAGCACCCGCAGCCGGACCGGGCCCAGGTCGGCGTCGAGGTCGGCGCGCAGCGCCGCCGGGTCGGGGTGGAACGGGCTGAGCACCGCGCTGTCGAACGCGACCGACGCCGGGTGCAGCTCGCCGAGCACGAGCAGGAAGTCGCCGCGTTCGACGGCCTCCGGCGAGGCGGCGCACAGCTGCACGTCCGGGTTGTGCAGCCGGGCCGACGGCCAGCCGGGTCGGGTCGCCGGGAACAGTTCCCGGACCCGGTCGGTCAGGTCCGCGGCGCGCAGCCGCAGCTCCGGCTGCCCCTCGGGCAGGTCGGCCAGGCCGAACAGCTCGGCCCAGCGTGCGGTGAGCGTGGCGCCGGCCCGGCCGATCGGGCCGTCCGGGGAGACGAGCG
>NZ_JAGPXV010001136.1:0-654 GCF_018070405.1 Micromonospora sp. D75 | reverse complement strand
GGCTGGCGCCGACGGCGGTGATGTCCTCGTGAGCGCGAGGAGTGAGCCGGTCCTGCGAGCCCCGCAGTCGCGAACGAAGGCCGGCACCGCATGAGCCGGCGGCTGGTGGTGCTCGACGTGGTCGGGCTGACCCCGCGGCTGCTGGCGCACATGCCCCGGCTGCGCGCGGTGGCCGACGCCGGGTTCGCCGCCGAGCTGGGCACCGTGCTGCCGGCGGTGACCTGCTCGGCGCAGTCCACGTTCCTCACCGGCGAGCTGCCCGCCGGGCACGGCGTGGTGGGCAACGGCTGGTACTTCCGCGACCTGGGCGAGGTGCTGCTCTGGCGGCAGCACAACGCGCTGGTCGGCGGCGAGAAGGTGTGGCAGGCGGCCCGCCGCGTCGAGCCGGGCTACCGGGTCGCGAACGTCTGCTGGTGGTACGCGATGGGCGCGGACGTGGACTGGACCGTCACGCCGCGCCCGGTCTACCACGCCGACGGGCGCAAGGAGCCGGACTGCTGGACCGACCCGCCGCGGCTGCGGGACACGCTCACCGACGCGCTCGGCACGTTCCCGCTGTTCAGCTACTGGGGCCCGGGCGCGGGGCTGCCGTCCTCGGCGTGGATCAGCCGGGCCGCGCAGCGGATCCTGGCCGACCACGCCCCCGACCTGACC
>NZ_JAGPXV010001135.1:0-659 GCF_018070405.1 Micromonospora sp. D75 | reverse complement strand
CGGCGACCGCTTCGGCGTACGCCGCGCCGGTGCGTACCGCCGCGGCCACCAGCACCTCCAGCTGCGCCGGGGCGACCCCGCAGGACAGGTCCGTGGAGACGCCGGCGGCCAGCACCAGCGTTCCGTCGCCGGGCTCGTGCACGTAGGCGGCGGGCAGCAGCCGGTCGTGGTTCCAGGCGTTGCAGAAGGCGTACGCCTCGGCGCGCCGCTCGGCCGGCAGCCGCCGCTGCGCCACCACGCGGGCGTGCAGCACGTCACCGTGGCGGCCGAGCAGGCGGAACTGGATCGTGGCCTCGCCCCACCGGCCGACGAGTGTGCCGTCCGGCTCAGGCGAGTACGGCTCGCCCCGGGCGTCGAGCGCGGCGGCGAGCAGCGCCGCGTCCAGCGGGGCGGGCTCCTCCGGGCCGGGCGGGCCGGGCTCGGCCGGGTCCGGTTCCGGCTCCTCGTCGAACTCGCTCTCGGCGGCCAGCGACACCGGCGCGGCGAGCGGCCGCTCGGCCAGCCACGAGGCGATCCGGCCGGACTGGTGCCCGGTGCCGTTGCGGGCGTCGAAGCTGCCGGCGAGCGCCGTGGCCAGCGCCTGGAGCTGCGCCCCGAGTGTCGCCACGTCCACCTCGGCGGCCGGCTTGGCCATCAGGTTGAACGTCCAGGACGGCTGG
>NZ_JAGPXV010000116.1:0-12007 GCF_018070405.1 Micromonospora sp. D75 | reverse complement strand
GCCCCTATAGGGGCCGTTCCGTACCAAGATCTCCAGCGGTCCCACCTTGCGGAACAACAATCTCGCGTTACGGGAGGCACTCCCGCGCCGCCCCCCACAAACCCCGCGATCTTGCGGTTGCGGCCCTTCCGGTGCCGGATTTACGGCTCTTGTCGGGGCAGCAACTGCATGATCAACGGCGGTGTGGACGCCAGAACTCCAAGATCGTCGCCGAGTCGCGTGGGCGGCGGGCGGGTCAGCTTGTTGTGGCGCGGCGGACCGTGTCGAGGCGGCCGTCGCGGTCGCTGTCCAGGTACGTCACGTCGGGTACGCCGTCGCCGTCCAGGTCGATCTGCACCACGTCGGCCACACCGTCGCCGTCCAGATCCGTGACCACCTCGACGGAGCCGTCCAGGTGCCGGGTCACGATCGACCGGCCCGCCGCCCCCTGGCGCGGCGGCGGCCCCGGGTGGGGCACCGGGTCCGGCTCGGGCTCCGGCGTGGGCCCCGGAACCGGGGCGGTCGCGGCGGGCGTCACACCCACACCGGCGGGTCCCACACCGGCGGGCGGCATCTCCGCAGCGTCGGGGTCCACGCCGGTCGGGTCGATCTCCTCCTCCGACGGGTACACGTCGCCGCGGAGGCTCGGGTCGCGGTAGCTGCTCATCCCGCCAGGATTCCCGCCGAGTGGCCGGGGCAACCCTGCCGGCGCATGATGGCGGATGATGGCGCGCATGACGGACACGAACTGGGCCGGAAACGTCAGCTGGTCGGCGCGTACCCGATCGCGGCCGACCTCGACCGACGAACTGCGGCGGCTGGTCGCGGAGGCCGACCTGGTCCGGGCCGTCGGCACCGGCCACTCGTTCAACCGGCTCGGCGACACCACCGGCACCCAGATCGCGCTGGACGGCCTGCCACCCGCCGTCGCGCTCGACCCCGACCGCGGCGCCGTCACCGTCGCGGCCGGCGTCCGCTACGGCGACCTGGCCACCGCGCTCCAGGCCCAGGGGTACGCGCTGGCGAACCTCGCGTCGCTGCCGCACATCTCGGTGGCCGGCTCGGTCGCCACCGCCACCCACGGCTCCGGCGCGCGGAACCGCAACCTCGCTGCCGCCGTCGCCGCGCTGGAACTCGTCACCGCCGACGGCGACCTGATCACCGTCGACCGGGCCGACCCGCGGTTCGCCGGGCTGGTGGTCAACCTGGGCGCGCTGGGCGTGGTCACCCGGCTCACGCTCGACGTGGTGCCCACGTACGAGATCCGGCAGCACGTCCGTCTGGGCCTGCCCCGCGCCGCGCTGGACGAGGCGCTCGACGCCGCGTACAGCGTCAGCGTCTTCACCTCGTGGCGCTCGGAGCGCTTCGACCAGGTGTGGGTGAAGCAGTACGCCGACCAGGCCCCGCCGCCCGCCGACTGGCTGGACACGGTGGCCGCCGACTCGCCCCGGCACCCGGTGCCCGGCATGTCGCCGGAGCACTGCACCGCCCAGCTCGGCGAGCCGGGGCCGTGGCACGAGCGGCTGCCGCACTTCCGGCTCGGCTTCACCCCCAGTAGCGGCGACGAGCTGCAGTCGGAGTGGCACGTGGCCCGGGCCGACGCGACGGCGGCGCTCGCCGCGCTCGACCCGGTCGCCGACCGCATCGCCGCCGTGCTCCAGATCTGCGAGCTGCGTACGGTCGCCGCCGACGAGCTGTGGCTGAGCCCGAACTTCCGGCGCGACTCGCTGGCGCTGCACTTCACCTGGATCGGCGATCCGGTCGCTGTCGCGCCGGTGCTGGCCGAGGTGGAGGAGCGGCTCGCCCCGTTCGCGCCCCGCCCGCACTGGGGCAAGCTGTTCGAGCGCGATCCCGCCGCCGCGTACCCCCGGCACGCCGACTTCGCCGCGCTGCTGCGCGAGTTTGACCCGAAGGGGAAGTTCCGCACCGCCGAGATGGACCGCTACTTCCCCCGGGACTGACTCAGCGTCCGGCCGGCATCTGCTGGCGCAGGCTGCCGCGCTGCACCGCGCGGCTGATGTCGCTGGGCGAGACGATGCCGACAAGCTGGTTGTCGACCACCACGAGGGCGCGGCCGTCGGTGCACTCGTTGAGCCGGGGCAGCAGGTCGGTGAGCTGCTCGTCCGGGCGGGCGAGCACCAGCTCGTCGGCCCGGCAGGACACCTCGGCCAGCGTGGTCGACGCACGGCGGTCCGCCGCGATGCCGCGTACCCGATCGAGCGTGACCAGACCGACCGGCCTGCCGTCGACGGTCAGTGGGAGCGCGGAGTGCCGGTACGCGAAAAGGTAGTGGTCGACGAAGTCGGCCACTGTGAGGTCGCCGGACGCGGTCTGCGGCTGCGGCGTCATCACGTCGCCGACCCGGATGCCGCGCAGCGCGTCGCCCATCCGGGCGGCGCGTTCCTCCTGGCCGGCGGCGCCGAGCAGGAACCAGCCGATCAGCGCCAGCCACAACCCGCCGAACCCCGCGCCGGTGAAGAACCGCCACAGCCCCAGCCCGATCAGCACGACGCCGAGCACCCAGCCCGCGCGGGCCGCCACCACCGACGCCTTGGTTCGGTCGCCGGTGAACTTCCACACCGCCGCGCGCAGCAGCCGCCCGCCGTCCAGCGGGGCGGCCGGCAGCACGTTGAAGATCGCCAGCAGTACGTTGATGCCCGCCAGCCAGGCCAGCGCGCCGAGCAGCAGCCCGTGCCCGCCCGCGGCGGCCACCGCCACCGCGATCGCCGCGAAGAACACGCCGATGATCAGGCTGACCAGCGGCCCGACCCCGGCGATCCGCAGCTCGGCGCCCGGGTCCTTCGCCTCGCCCTTCAGCTCGGCGACACCGCCGAACAGCCAGAGCGTGATGCCCTCGACCTCGATGCCGTTGCGCTTGGCGACCACCGCGTGCGCCACCTCGTGGGCGAGCAGACCGACGAAGAAGACCACGGCGGCGGCCAGGCCGGCCGCGAAGTAGGCGACGGGGGAGTGACCGGGGTACGAGGCCGGGAACAGGCTCGCCGACAGCGCCCACGCGATCAGCACGAAGATGACCAGGACACTCCAGTTGACGCCGACCGGTACGCCCGCGATCCGGCCCAGACGGAAACTCGCCCTCATGTTTCCGTCATACCCGGCGGACCCACCCGCACACCAGGGTCGGCAGGCGGCACTTTTGCACTTGTACGAGTTGTACGAGTCGTACGAGTCGTACGATCGGGACATGAGCGAGCCCGCCGCCGAACTGCCGATCTCCGATGCCCGAGACAGGCTCGCGGATGTCGTGTCGCGTGCTTACTACGCCGGGCGGATCACCTACGTGACCCGCCGGGGGCAGCGCCTGGCTGCCGTCGTCCCGGCCGAGCTTGCCGAGGCGATCGAGCGAGCTGAGGACGCCACGGACGTCTCGGTCCGACTGGCCGACCTGCGCGACGAGCGCCGCCTGTAACGCTGCCACCCGAGCCCGTCGCCGTCACATCTGCGCATTACCGGCGTTGCCTGGCCCGGCCCATGCCCCGACCCACGGCATCATCGGGACTCGCCCAAAGAGAGACGTGATGCCCGTCGCCGATATGGGCCATCAAGCAGCCCGTGGCGGCGTGCCCACTCCGTTCGAGCGTGCCCCCGGGCCACGCGAGAATATGCGCCTACGGCGAACGCGCTATCGCCGACCTCAAGACCTGGAAGATCCCAGGTCGGGCCGCGCTGATGTTTCCGACGTGTGACTTCGCCGTAGCTCAGCCCGTCCAATCTTGGTGCTGCTGCCCGGGGTGCCCCGAGCTGGCCCGATCGTACGCAGGGGTGATGCACGAATGTTCAGACTTTGAAGTCTGTTGATGAAACGTATGTCGGGCAACTACGGTTAGTAGTTGTGGGCCCTCTGAAGGAGGAACGATGAAGCTTCGCTTCCTGACCACGTCGAGCAACTCTGGTTCGTGCCCCAGCCTCTATGAAACCGACGAGGGGGACATCGTGGTGCAGGGCTATCAGTTGACCGACCCGGAGGCGCTCGCGCAGGTGCGCGACGTACTGCCCAACGAGACGTTCGTTGTCGTGCCACGTGAACTGATGTCCTGGTTCGAGAAGAAGGACTGAGATGGGACCGCTCGTCACTGATCCCGACGCGTTCCAGCGCCTCTTCGAAGATTTCCAGCACGCCTCCTTCAAGCTGGAGGTGCGGCGTTCATACGGCCTTGCTTCGGAGGATGAGCCGTTCCAGAAGTTCCTCGCCGGAGAAGATCCCGGCATCGAGTGGCTCCGGTCGTGGCTCGACCTGATGGAGGCGGAGACCTCGAAGGGCAAGAGGGTGGAGCGGGTGCGGGTCGTTGACGAGCCCCCAAGTGAGTACCTTCGCTTCGAGATGGCGGTGACGCCGCACAACCTGGCAGCGGGTGAGGATATCCGTTACCTCGAACGCGAGCGGGCGGCCGAGCTGGCTTTGCCGGAATACGACTACTGGCTGTTCGATTCGAGATTGGTGGCTTTCCTTCATTTCACCGACGATGATCGTTTCGTGGGCTTCAGTGTCACCGAAGACCCTGCCGAGGTGCTGAAGCACTGCCAGTGGCGGGACCGGGCGTGGACGAGGGCCACCCGGTTCTCTCATCTTCCCGCGACCGTAACGGTGGCGAGTTGATTGGCGGTTCCGTGTTTTCCGGTTGGTCGGGCACCCTGGTGAGGCTCCGGGCCATCGAGCCCGAGGACGGCGGCTACTACCAAGACTTCGCGCAGGACATCGCCGGGTCTCGTTCCGTCTATATGGTCGAACCACCGCGGTCGCGGGAACGTGTGCGCAAAGACATCGAGCGTCTCGGCCAGGCCGAAGGGTACAACGACTGCTTCGCCCTGGCCGTCGAATCGATCGGCGGCCAGGGCATGATCGGAGCAGTCTCGACCCACCGTACCGACGGGCGGGCGGGCACCTTCAGCTATGGTCTCGGGATCGGCGCGGCATACCGCAGGCGTGGCTACGGCAGCGCGGCGGCCCGCATCCTTCTGACCTATATGTTCACCGAGCGTCGCTACCACAAGTGCCTGGTCGAGATCCACGCCGACAACGCCGCATCCTTGCGACTGCACGACCGACTGGGATTCGTGCAGGAGGGACTCCTCAGGGAGCAGGAGTTCCTGGCGGGCCGGCATTGCGATGTCGTACTCATGGGGCTGCTCCGCCGTGAGTTCCTGGCGGCCGAACCAGCCGATGCGCGGTCTGATGAATGACGACAGAACCCCGGTCGAGAACGACTTCTCCGGCAATGGCGGGGCGGTGATCCAGGCCGGAGTCATCCAGGGCAATGTCAGCCTGCGTGCCGTCACCGATGTGCCGTTGCCCTCGCCACGGCAACTGCCGCCCGCCACCAAGGGCTTCGTCGACCGCGAGGTGCACATACAGCAACTCGACTCGCTGCTCGACGAGGTCGAACTCGTCACCGACAGGGCTGAGTTGCCGGTGGTGACCATCTCGACGATCTCCGGGAGCGCCGGGGTCGGCAAGACAGCGCTTGCCGTGCACTGGGCCCACCGGGTCCGGGACCGGTTTCCCGACGGGGATATCTACATCAACCTCCGTGGTTACGACGCCGTGCCGCCGTTGACTCCTCATGAGGCTCTGGACGGGTTTCTGCGTGCCATGGACGTGCCTGCCGAAAAGATCCCACGGGACCTGAATGGACGTGCTGCGCTCTACCGGTCGTTGACCACTGGCCGGAAGATGTTGGTTCTTCTCGACAACGCCGCCAGCGCCGAGCAGGTCCGGCCGCTTCTCCCGGCCTCCCCCGGCTGCATGGTGATTATCACGAGCCGCAGCAGGCTTTCCGGGCTGGTTGTTCGTGACGGCGCCATCCGCGCCGTCCTGGATGTGCTGTCGAGCCAGGACGCGACGCGACTGCTAGTAAAGACGATCGGATCCGAACGAGTGGACCGGGAGCGGGACTCGGTGGCTCGACTCGTCGAACTCTGCTCTCGCCTGCCGTTGGCTCTGCGGATCGTAGCCGACCGGGCCTGCCTCGACGAGGACATCTCACTAGCGGACCTGGTGCAGGAGTTGACGGCTGAGGAGAGCCGGCTCGACGCGCTCGCAGTCGAGGACGATGAGCTGTCAGCTGTGCGAACGGTCTTTTCCTGGTCGTACAAGGCACTCGATTCCGGCACGGCGCGGGTGTTCCGCCTCATCGGCCTCCATCCCGGGGTGGACATCGCTCTGGACGCTGCGGCCAGCCTCACCGGGCTTGCTCCGCCAGCCGTGCGTCGCCACCTCGAATCACTGGTCGGGCTGCACCTGCTGGCACGGAGCGGACCGAACCGGTACCGCCTTCACGACCTGCTGAAGCTGTACGCCGTGGAGCGCGCAAAGCTGGACGAGAGCGCGGAAGCCCTCCAAGACGCGCGGGAGGCTCTGCTGCGTTGGTATCTGCGCCACACCTATGCGGCCTACCGGGCGATCCTCCCACAGGGCCGCCCACTGCCCGGCCTCGACGACCCTCCCCGCCAAGAGTTGGACCAGGCCCTCCGGTGGTGCGAGCAGGAGCGACTCAATCTCCTCGACATCATTCGGGCCGGTCCCGGGTGGGGTCAGCATGAACTCGGCTGGGAGATCGCGCTCGCCGGGATGGCATTTTTCGAGAGGCGCTCCTACTGGAGGGCATGGGTGGACAGTCACCTCACCGGGCTGCAGTGCGCCCGCCATGCTGGCGACCGCCTGGCCGAAGGCTGGCTGCTGCTGAGTCTCGGCGACGCCTGGTGGGACCGGGGTGACTTCGACGAGGCCCTGCGCAGCTATACCGAATCGCTGGCGGTGGCGCGGGATGTCGAGGACCTGTGGACTCTGGGCTTTGCCCTGCGCGGGTGCGGCCTGGTGTACGAGGACCGGGGAAACTTCGCGGAAGCCACCCGCTACGCGCGGGAGGCGCTACACACCTTCAGCCGCATGGGGGAAGAACGCGGCGTCGGCCTGGCGCTCATGAGCCTTGGCCATGCCCTTCGCGGTGCTGGGCGGCTCGTTGAGGCGCTCGCCTCATACGCCGATGCCATGGAGATCTTCAAGCGTCTGGGCAACCGATGGAGCGAGGGGTTCGTCGAGCTGCATCGCGGCCAGACGCTGCTGCGCGCCGGTGACCATCCAGCCGCGCTAACTGCGCTGACCGCCGCGATTGACCTGTTCGGAGAACTCAGCGACCGCCGGCATGTCGCCTTGGCCCAGTCCTACGCGGGCGACGCGTACCTGGCACTCGACGAACGACGTGCAGCCCGTGAAGCCTTCACGGGCGCGCTCTTGACGCTGCTGGAACTCGACGACCCCCTCGCGGCGGAGGTCCAGCGACGGCTGGCGGATGTCGAATGGGAAGGCGCCGAGCGCGAAGCGAACTTGGGAGACTCGGATGAATGATCCAATCCTCACGGCCATCGCAGTTGCCCTCTCGACCCGTGCGGCGGAGGGTATCGCTGGCGCGGGAAGAGAGGCCTTTGCCTCACTGGTACGCCTCGTGCGCGGCAAGGCCAGAGATCATCGCGGTCTGGAGGCCTCACTAGCCATCGAGCCGACACCCGCGACTGTCGATGACCGGGCGGTTGCCCTGCGCCGGGCGTTGGCCGACGCCGTCGCGCAGGATCCGGACTTCGGTCAGGAGTTGGGCCGCCGGTGGGAGACCTACCACCAGGCGTACCTGCGAGCTGACGCGGTGACCAATACCGTTTCGGGGCGCGTCGGCGGGCCGGTGGTACAGGCGCGCGACATCCTCGGCAGCGTGAATCTGGCATCGCCTCCACAACAACGCCAGGAGCCGTGACGACCTGCCCCTATCCGGCTGTTACGAGAGGCCCTTCGCGCCGTTCCTGATCCACGTCGATCGCCGCAGGCGGTGGCGGTGCCGTTCACCGGAAGCCGCGCAGCACTCTGTCAGTACGCCGAGACCGCCGCTCCGGCGCCGGGCGGGCGGGGTCGTTGCTGTCGCGTAGCCCGACGACGCCGGGCAGGCCGTCCGCGACTTCGACGCAGTCGCCGGAGCCGTTGCTGCGGGTGCTCTTGCGCCAGGTCACCGTCGCCTGGTTGGCCTCTTCCACCCGCGCCGTCCTCTCACAGCTCGTCGATCGCCCCATGATGAGCTCGCGCGACTCCCGGGCGCCGGCCGCTCTGGCGACCAGGTGCCCGAAGACGCGGCTGTACTCCCTGACCTGTTGGCCTTCGAGATAGAGGCTACCCGCGTGGGTCTCGACGCAGACGACCCCCGGATCGGCCGGCTCGGGGATGGTCAGCACGCTTAAGGCGCTGCCCATCGACCCGTACTCGCCCGCGCCAGAGGTCAGGATCTGGATGGTGCGGCCGGGCCGGTCGGCATCGTCCGGCAACACCTCGTCGTACGCCTGCCAACCAGCCGCGACGGCCGGTCAGCGGCTCAGCGTCTCGCTCTTGACGGCCTGAATGAAGACGGCCCAACTGCTCGGCGGGAAAGCGAGGGCCGGACCGGCGGGGTCCTTGCTGTCGCGTAGCCCGACCACGTCGGGGAGGTTGTCGGCCACCTCCACGCACTCCCCGCCGTTGTTGCTGCGGGTCGACTTGCGCCAGACGGCGCCGGTCAGGTCAGGCACGGGAGTACTCCTCTGCGACATGTTGGATCAGGCTCTTCGACTTGGACTCGCTCAGCGCGCGGCTCGCTATGTCAGTCCAGATGGTGTTGTAGGCATCGGTCTCGTGTGGCTTGTCGAGGTAGATGGCGCCGGTAGCGGCTTCCAGGTATGTCACCGGCGGTTCCACCTCCTTGCCGCTGCTGTCTCGCGGAAAGTCCAGGATCGAGAAAGCCCCGGCCATCGCTCCGGCGTGCAGCCCGGAAGAAAAAGCTAGAACCTGCACGGTTACGTTGGGTAGCTCTGCGGCCTTCAGGATCTGGTGTAGCTGCTCGGTCATGATGGTCGCTCCACCAACCGGACGCCGCAACACCGCCTCGTTGATTATCACGCTGAGTTGTGGGGCGGAGAAGCGGGTGAGAAGTGCCTGCCGCTCCACGCGGAGCTGGATGGCTCGCTCTTGGCCCTCGCGGTCACCTGCCTCGATGGCGCCGCCGGGCATCCGGAAGAGCTGCTCGGCGTAGGCGCGGGTCTGGAGTAGGCCGGGAACCAACTCGGCTTGGTGCTGCCGGATGCTGGACGCCGCGGCTTCAAGGCCGATGTAGAGCTGGAACCAGCGCGGCAGGCCCGAGCCGATGTAGTCGTGCCACCAGTTCTTGTTCTCCCGCGTGGCCGATGCCATCGCGAGGACCAGTTCGGTGTCGTCCTCGGAAGCTCCGTAGAGCTTGAGCATCTCCCTGACGTCCGCTGCGCGGAAGCGGACGTTCTCGGCACCGCTCTCGATGCGGTAAAGGGTTGCCCGCGCCCGGTCCAGTTCTTCGGCCGCCTTCTCCATCGTCAGGCCGGCAGCCTTGCGAAGTGATTCGAGCTTCCTGCCGAGCTGCCGTCGAAGCATCGTGGATCCCGTTACGGCCTGTGACACCAATGCCTCCGATGGTCAGGTAGCGGTTGACGCGCGTTCGCTCAATTTAGCGCCCCCGATGTATCAGAAACAATAGACACGTCACGCTGAGTTCTATCAATGAAGTCCGGCGCTGCTAGTACACCGTTTGTTAGACGTTGCATTTGATTCGATGCGGTGCTTCACTTCCCCTGCGGCCACTGTGGAGTTGTCGCTGCTCAGTGGCCATATGAGCCCTGCTGACGTACTGCTGGTCGAAGGCTGCGGTGGCAGGTGCCGGGGTGGGTCCGCCGGTGCGCGGCGGGCCGGTGGGCCCGCCCTTCCACGGTTCGATCTCGACGGTGAGAGGCAGGTCCTGTCATGCGCGTCTTCCTCCGGCGTGTCCGGCGTCGTCGGCGGTCGGTCCTCGGATCGACCTGCTACCGCTCGTCCACCTACCAGCCCCTGCGTCCGTGGCAGGTCCGTGAGCGGAGCTTCCGGACGACCCAGCTGGGCCGGCGTGGGCTCGATCCGCAGGAGGTGCGGGAGTTCCTCGACCGCGTCGCCGGTGACCTGGCCGTCGTCTACGACGCGCTGGCGCAGAGCCGCCGGGAGACAGACCGGATCAAGAACGCGCTGCGTCGCTGGCAGTCGGAGCAGGCCCGGGCCCGCAACGAACGGGGGTACGACAGGTGACCGAGCGCTGGGTGATCCACCTGCCGGTCGTCGTCAACGACCTGCTCTCCGCTCAGCGGCTGGCCCGGGTGGTGGCGCACTGGTCGCACGTCCTGCCGCAGACCGAGCCCGGCGGCACCACGGTCTCGGCGGAGGACGACCAGAACGTCCGCCACTGGGTGTTCTGCGACCTGTTGCTGTCCGGCGGGCAGCGGTGTCTGCTCCGGCCCGGACACGACGGTGAGTGCTCCCGGCGGTTCCGGCCGCGATGAGCACCCGCCAGACCAGGGTCGGACGCCCGCATGCCGCACCAAAAGCGGAGTATGCACGAGTCGTGACCGACGAAGACGTCGAGCGGGCCCGTCGGAGGCTGGCGCAACCGCCGCCGATCAGCGACGAGCAGCACGACCGGAACATGGAGTGGCTGCGCCAGTTCGGGGGCGACTCGTGGGAGTGAGGACCGTAGTCGGTCAGTCGGCCTTTCCGGCCGGGACGACCCACGTCGTCGGCTGGCCGGTGATCGCGGTGATCAGGTCGAAGTCGCCGTCGTAGTGCAGAACGGTCACGCCATGCCGTTCGGCCGTCGCGGCGATCAGCAGATCGGCCATCGAAAGCGCGCGGTGGTTGCCCTTGTGCAGCGCCTGCACCTGGACGTCGATCGCACGATCCCAGATGTCGTCCGTCATGGCGAGCCAGTCGAAGCCGCGAAGCAGCCATCGAGCGCGCTGCGCGTCCTTGGCCGAGCGGGCGCTGTGCACCACCTCGATCTCGACCGCCCCGCAGACCGCCAGCAGACCGCGCTCGGACAACTCGTCCAGGACGGGTGCCACGGCGGGCTTCGGCCACCTGGCGAGCGCCGACTTGTCGAGAAGGTAGCGCTCCCGCGTCATGCCGCTTCGGGCTTCGACGCCTGCTGCGGGTCGGTGAGGTCCGGCAGGCCGCCGCTCTTGAGCCAGTCGGCGAACTCCCGGCGCTTCTCCCGGTTGACCACTTCCTGCAGCGCGGCGTTGACGGTGGCCTTCTTGGTGCCGGTACCGAGGATCTCGGCGGCCTCGGCCAGGAGGTCGTCGTCGACGTCAAGGATGGTCCGGGACACGTGCGCCTCCTCGTCCGAGCACTCGAACGAGGTGATGATATCAATTTTCGCTGATCTTGATATCTCCGTGGGTCAACGCCGTCGCGGGGCCTCGGCGACCACTGTCGGCGAGTACTCGTTCGCCGCCTCGACCGCCCACTCCAGCGCGTAGTCCGCCTCCTCCTCCCAGCCCGGTTCGCCGCCGACGAAGTGCGACCGGCCGGGGAACTCCCGGTAGCCGGTGAGCGCCGTCGAACTCCGGTAGAGGTTGGCGATCGAGCTGGCCAAGGTCGCGGGCACCACGTGGTCCTCGCCGCCCGCCGTGATCAGCAGCGGGGCGCGGTCGCTGCGCTTCTTGTCGATCTCGGTGGCGGAGTTCGGGTCCAGGTTGGCGAACGCGGCCTCGAACAGCACGTGCCCGGCGCCCGGTACGGCGTACCGCTCCCAGGCGGCGTCGGACTCCTGCTGGCTGATGGTGTTGCCGAAGGCGTACCGGAAGTCCTCCGGCGTGAACGGCACGGCGCGGTGCCGGTTGGCCGGGTTGTGCAGGATCGAATACCCGGAGCGAAGCGTGCTGGGCGGCAGCTTGAGCACACCCCGTACCGGCGCGGGGTGCACGGCGACCACCGCGGCGCCGAGGCGGCGGTCCGCCAGCAACTGGGCGATCAGGCCGCCGAACGAGTGGCCCATGATGATCGGCGGGCGCGGCAGGCCCTTGACGATCGCCGCGTAGTGGTCGGCGATGTCGGCGATGCGCTGCGCGGCGATCGGGGCCGGGTCGGCCCGCAGCTCCTCCACCTCGCGGTCCATCCCGGGCCAGGCGGGCGTGAGCACCTGGAAGCCGCGCGCTGAGTACC
>NZ_JAGPXV010001134.1:0-666 GCF_018070405.1 Micromonospora sp. D75 | reverse complement strand
AGCCGGATTGGACCGCGGGGCCGAAGATCGTTCACTACGATCGCGTGGTCTGGACCACCACGCCCGATGCCGGCACCGGCGTCGCCGCGCTTCAGACCGGCGAGCAGGACTGGCAGGAGACCACGCCGCACGATCTCTTGCCCATTATCAAGGCCGCCGGTGACATCGAGACGCGCATCCTCGATCCCCGCGGCTACGCCTGCATGCTGCGCCTCAATCATCTGCAGCCGCCGTTCGACAATCCCGCTATTCGCCGCGCGCTGCTTGGCGCCATCGATCAGTCCGCCTTCATGACGGCGGTTGCCGGCACCGATCCGGCCTTCCAGGTCTCGCCGATCGGCTATTTCGCGCCTGATACTCCGATGGCCAGCGACGCCGGCCTCGACGTGTTCCGTGGACCGCGCGACTACGCCAAGGTGAAGGCCGATCTGAGAGCCGCCGGCTACAATGGCGAGAAGATCGTGCTGCTCGTCCCCACCAATTCGCTGGCGCAGAAGCCGCTCGGGGAGATCGCCGTGGACAGCCTGCGCAAGGCCGGCATGAACGTCGAATATGCCGGACTCGATTTCGCCGTCGTGTTGCAGCGCCAGCTCAAGAAGGACCCGATCGGGCAGGGCGGCTGGAGCGCGGCGGTCGGCAATTGGCAGGGCATCGACTGGCTCAACC
>NZ_JAGPXV010001133.1:0-668 GCF_018070405.1 Micromonospora sp. D75 | reverse complement strand
CCGGTGGCGCTGGCGGGCGCGGAGCGTACCCGGGGAGTGGCCACCGGCGAGTGCACCTGAGCCGGCCGGCGGCGCTCAGCCGCCCGCGGATGCTCCCGCCGGTGTCACGTCGTCGCCGGAGCGGGACAGCGGCAGCCGGGCGCGACCCCAGGTGAGCGTGCGGTCGAGCACCGCCCGCGCCATGATCGCCACGCAGGCGCCGCCGTTGAGGAACGAGGCGACCACGTCGCTGGGGTGGTGCATGCCCCGGTACATCCGGGTGAGCGCCACGCCCACCGGCACCAGCACCAGCAGCGCCCACCAGCCCACCTTCACGGGGGTGCTGCGCGCCCGCAGCGCCAGCAGCACCGCGAGACCCACGTAGAGCGCGGTGGCCGCCGACGTGTGCCCGGACGGGAAGCTCGAAGTCGGCGGGGAGGCGTCCATGTGCTCGACGGCCGGACGGTTCCGGTCGATCACCATCGTGGTGAACAGGAAGATCAGTGCCTGCGCGGTCACCGCCGCGCAGAGGAACAGCGGCTCCCGCCAGCGGTGCAGCACCAGCCGCAGCACCAGCGCCGCCAGCACCGTGACCACGACGATCATCTGGGTGCTGGCGAGCGTGCTGAACACCAGCGAGACGTCGTTCCAGCCCGGCGTGCGATCGCCGGCCAGCTCCCGGTTGACCG
>NZ_JAGPXV010001132.1:0-672 GCF_018070405.1 Micromonospora sp. D75 | reverse complement strand
GGCGGGCGATCAGCTTCGGCCGCTCGGCGAAGGCGCGTTCCAGGTCGACGGCGAGGAACGAGCGGTTGTGCCGCAGCGCCCGCAGGCCGAGGTGGCTGTTGGCGTAGATGTCCTGCTTGCCGATCTCGACGAACCGCCCGTTCGGCGCGAGCAGGCCGAGGCTGCGGGTGAGCGCCTCGCCGGTGAGCGAGTTGAGCACGACGTCCACGCCCCGGCCGTCGGTGAGGGCCAGCACCTCGTCGGCGAAACGCAGCGACCGGGAGTCCATCACGTGCTTGACGCCGAGGCGGCGCAGCAGTTCCCGCTTCTCCTCACTGCCGGCGGTGGCCAGCACCTCGGCGCCGTTGCGGCGGGCCACCTGCAGCGCGGCCAGGCCGACGCCGCCGGTGGCCGAGTGGATCAGGAGGGTGTCGCCCTCGCCGAGGTGGGCCAGGTACTCCAGGCCGTACACCACGGTGAGGAACGCGATCGGCAGCGCGGCGGCCTGCTCGTCGGTGAGCCCGCCGGGGACGGGGGCGACCAGCTCGGCCCGGGTGGTGGTGTACGCGGCCATGCTGGACGGGGCCACCGCCATCACCGCGTCGCCGACGCTCAGGCCGGTGACTCCGGCGCCGAGCGCGGTGACCCGGCCGGCGCACTCGCCGCCCAGCGGCACGATGCCCGGGGGTACGC
>NZ_JAGPXV010001131.1:0-682 GCF_018070405.1 Micromonospora sp. D75 | reverse complement strand
CGCCGCGGCAGGCGGTGCTCAACAACCACGTCGACGCCACGCTGGAACTGGCCGAACGGGTCACCGAGGGCGGGCAGCCCCGCCCCGACCTGGTGGTGTGGCCGGAGAACTCCAGCGACATCGACCCGCTGCGCAACCCGGCCGCGGGGGAACGGATCGGGCAGGCCGCCGACGCGATCGGCGCGCCGATCCTGGTCGGCGCGGTGCTCGCCGGCCCGGAGGCGGGGCAGGTGCGCAACGTGGGGCTGCTGTGGCGGCCCGGCACGGGCGTCGACCTGGACCAGACGTACGTCAAGCGGCATCCGGTGCCGTTCGCCGAGTACGTGCCGCTGCGATCCCTCGCCCGCATGGTCAGCTCGCAGGTCGACCGGGTCAGCTCCGACTTCGTCCCCGGTGACCGGCCCGGCGTGGTGGACGCCGGCGCGGCGGTCCTCGGCGACGTGATCTGCTTCGAGGTCGCCTACGACGGGATCGTCCGGGACACCGTGACCGGCGGCGCGCAGCTGCTGGTGGTGCAGACGAACAACGCCACGTTCGACGTGGCCGAGGCCCGCCAGCAGCTGGCCATGGTGCGGTTGCGGGCGGTGGAGCACGCCCGGGCCGCGTTGATGGCCTCCACGGTCGGGGTGTCCGGGTTCATTTCCCCGGACGTGCGGGTAGACGGTGCGACCGGGTTCAACAC